>JBBSNV010000287.1:0-3786 GCA_038260375.1 Reyranellales bacterium | reverse complement strand
TGGTCGATTTGCCCGAACCGCCCTTCTCATTGCCCAGCACAATGACGTGGGCGCGGCCTGGCGTGCGCATCGCCGGCCGCCGCAGAGTGTTGCCCAGTTTTATCGCCATGATGCTATTGCGGCTTGCGCAACCACACGGCGGTGTCGTGGAACACCGCGCCGCCATTGGGATAGCCCGGCTCCGCGCTGGTCAGCGCGTTGATGCCCAGCCCATTGGCAAAATTGCGGTTGGGCCAAATGCCTTCGACCACAACCACGCCCGGCTGCTGGCCATCTTGCGGCTTGGCATTGACCAGCACCGCGCCGCGCTCGTTGCCCAGCTGCACGACATCGCCTTCGGTCAAGCCCAGCACTACGCAATCGGCGGGATTGATCAGCGCCGTGGGTCGCTTCTCGCGTTGTTGCGAACTGGGCGTTTCGGTAAAGGTTGAATTCAGGAAAGTGCGGGCTGGTGCCGCGACCAGGCGAAACGGCTTTTCCGCCGTGGCATTGTCGATGACGTCGAAATGATCGGGCAGCTTCGGCATGCCGGCGCCGCGGCCGCCAAACGCTTTCCAGTCGGGCTTGAAGCGGAATTTCTTGTCGGGCCAGGCAAAGCCGTTGAGGAAATGCGCGTCCTCGAACGCCGGCAAGCAATCCTGCCCGCCTTGCGCCCAATTGGTCTCGGCATCCCACATGCCGGACTTCTTGAGCGTCTCGTCCATGATCTGCCAGGCGGTCATGTCGAAGCCACGATGTTTCGCGCCCAGCCGCTTGGCCAGTTCGCTGATGACGAAGTGGTTTTCGCGGCACTCGCCCGGCGCTTCGATCACCTTCTTGGTCACCTGGAAAGTGCTGTGGCCCGACGCGGTATAGAAATCGTCGTGCTCGAGGAACATGGTGGCCGGCAGCACGATGTCGGCAAAGGCCGCCGTCTCGGTCATGAACTGTTCGTGCACGACCATGAAGAAATCGTCGCGCATCATGCCGCGATGCACCAGGTTGAGATCGGGGCAGACCGACGCCGGGTTGGTGTTCTGCACCAGCATCGCCGTCACCGGTGGACCGCCGCGCAACGCATCAGGATCGCCGGTCAGGATCGGCCCCAGCCGCGATTGATCCAACGCGCGGATCGAGCGATCGACCACATCGAGGCCCTCGATCAAGCTGCGATCGAGCGGATAGATCGCGGTCTGGCCATAGAGCGCGCCGCCGCCTTTGTATTTCCATGCGCCGGTGATCGCCGGTAGGCAGGTCACGGCATGCATGTTGGCCGAGCCATTGCGCGAGCGTGAAAAACCGTGATGGCAACGGATATAGCTCTTCTTGGTGCGGCCATAGAGCCGGGCAAATTCGACGATCTGCTCGACCGACAGGCCGGTGATCGCCGACGCCCAAGCCGGATCGCGCGTCTTGATGTGCTCGGCCAGTTCGTCGGGCACGTCGGTGTAGCGGCGCAGATAGTCCCAGTCGGCGAAGCCTTCCTTGAACAGCACATGCATCACGCCACAAGCCAGCGCGCCATCGGTGCCAGGCTTGAGCGCCAGATGAATGTCCGCCTGCTCCGCCGTACCGGTGCGATAGGGATCGACCACCACGATCTTGGCGCCACGCTTCTTGGCGCGCATGGCGTGCATCATCACATTGACTTGGGTGTTGACCGGATTGCCGCCCCAAATCACCACCAGATCGGAATCGGTGCCGATCTCGCGCGCATCGGCGCCGCGCTTGAAGCCGGTGCCGGCGAGCCAGCCATTGTCCGATAGCGCCACGCAGATGGTCGAGAACCAGCGCGAATATTTCATCTCATGACGCAGGCGCTGCATGCCGTCGCGCTGCACCAGGCCCATCGTGCCGGCATAGAAATACGGCCACACCGTTTCGCTGCCGTGGCGCTGGGCGCGTTCGGTGAATTCATGCGCTACAATGTCGAGCGCTTCGTCCCACGACACTGGGGCGAACTGTTTGCTGCCTTTGGGGCCGACACGCTTAAGCGGCTGCGTCAGCCGGTCAGGATGGTGGATGCGCTCGGCATAGCGCGCGACTTTTTCGCAGATCACGCCGGCGGTGTAGGTGTTGCGCTTGGAGCCGCGCACTCGGCCAATGGTCTTGGCATCCAGCCGCTCGACCTCCAGCGCACAGGTGCTGGTGCAATCGTGCGGGCAAACCGAAGGCACAATGTCGCGGACCGGCCGCGTGTCTATAGGTTTCAGAGCGGCATCGTCTGGGGCCATGGCCGATTCTAGCTTGTGGCGCTCCAGCTTGCCAGCGAGCTATGTTAAACCGACGTTTAGGGCCCGCAGAGGCCGGAAAGTCGGAGGAAGCGTAGAGTATGCTGCCCAGCGGGAATACGTACGAAGAGGTCTATAACAAGCTGCGCTGGGATATCCCAGCGCGCTACAACATCGCTCAGCAGGTCTGCGACCGCCACGACGCCAACAAGCTGGCGCTGATCTTCGACGACGACAAAGGCAAGATCACCAACTGGACCTTCGGCGACATCCGCAAGGCCAGCTCCAAACTGGCCAATGCGCTGATGGCAAGCGGCGTCAAACGCGGCGACCGGGTCGCCGTGCTGATGTCGCAATGCCCGGAACTGGCGATCTCGCATGTCGCGGCCTATCGCATGGGCGCGGTCGGCGTGCCGCTTTTTGCACTGTTCGGCGAGGAAGCGATCGCCTTTCGCATGGGCAATGCCGGCGCCACCGCCATCGTGCTCGACATCGCTCATCTGGCCAAGCTGGAAGCCGCGCGGCCTCATTTGCCCGATCTGAAAACCGTGATCGTGGTCGGCGCCGGCAAGCACGGCGCCTGGTTCAAGGATTACGCCACCTTGATGGCCGAGGCGTCGGACAAACTCGATCCGGTCGATACCGCCGCCGAAGATCCCGCCTTCCTGATCTACACATCGGGTACCACTGGCCAGCCCAAAGGCGCGTTGCATGTTCATCGCGCCTTGATCGGCCACATCCCGGCGGTGCAGCACTGGCTCGACCGCTACCCGCAAGGCAACGAGCTTTATTGGACGCCGGCCGATTGGGCGTGGATTGCCGGACTGTACGACGTGCTGTTTCCCGCCTGGTATCTGGGCAAGCCGGTGCTGGCGCAACGTGCGCCGAAATTCGATGCCGAGAAAGCCTTCGACCTGATCGCGCGGCATAACGTCGGCGTGGCATTCATTCCACCCACCGCGCTGAAAATGATGCGCCAGGTGCAAAAACCGCGCGAGCGCTGGAAATACAACGTGCGCGCCATCGCCACCGGCGGCGAAGCGATGGGCGCCGAGCTGATGCAATGGGGCCGCGATACTTTCGACGTCACTTTGTCGGAAGGCTATGGCCAGACCGAATGCAATTTGATGACCACCAACTGTCCCAGCCTTTATACGCCACGACCAGGCTCCTGCGGCCGCGCCAGCCCTGGCCGCGTCGTCGCGATCGTCGATAACGACGGCAATTTGTTGCCGGCGGGCCAGGAAGGCAACATTGCCGCCAAACGGCCCGATCCGGTGATCATGAAGGAATATTGGCGCAATCCCGAAGCCACCAAGAAGAAGTTCGCCGGCGATTGGCTGCTGACCGGCGATGTCGGCAGTATGGATCCCGAAGGCTATGTCTGGTTCAAGAGCCGCGACGACGACGTGATCACCTCGGGCGGCTATCGCATCGGCCCGGGCGAAATCGAGGAATGCCTGATCAAGCATCCCGCGGTCGGCATGGCGGCGGCAGTCGGCATCCCCGACCCGGTGCGCACCGAGATTGTGAAGGCGTTCGTGCAGCTCAAGCCAGGCGTGCCGCCGACCGAGGC
>JBBSNV010000286.1:0-3817 GCA_038260375.1 Reyranellales bacterium | reverse complement strand
TCATGATCTCGCAAATCACGCCGGCGGTGGTCAGCCCGGCCAGACGGGCCAGTTCGACCGCGGCTTCAGTATGCCCGGTGCGCTCCAACACGCCGCCGTCGCGCGCCACCAGCGGAAATACGTGGCCGGGCGTGACGATATCGTGCGGGCCGCAGCTAGAATCGATCGCCACCGCCACCGTGCGGGCACGGTCGGCCGCCGAAATGCCAGTGGTCACGCCTTCGCGCGCTTCGATCGAGACGGTGAAAGCGGTCTGCAGCCGAGTGCCGTTCTTTTGCGCCATCAACGGCAGGCCCAACTGCTCGACCCGGTCATGGGTCAGCGCCAGGCAGATCAGGCCGCGCGCATGCTTGGCCATGAAATTGATCGCCTCGGGCGTGGCCGTTTGCGCCGGGATGACCAAATCGCCTTCGTTTTCGCGATCCTCGTCATCGACCAGGATGAACATGCGCCCGCGCCGCGCCTCCTCGATGAGGTCTTCGGTCGGCGACAGCAATTCGTGGAATGTGGCCCGCCAGGGCTCGATCTTGGCCGTAGTCATGTGGTCCTTCCCATCAGCCGGGCAACGTAGCGCGCCAGCATATCGACCTCAAGGTTGACCTCGGCGCCGGTCTGAATTCCGCCAAAGGTGGTTTCCGCCTGGGTGTGCGAGATGATGTTGACGCCAAAGCGCCTGCCCTCGACCTGGTTGACGGTCAAGGATACGCCGTCCAGCGCCACCGAGCCCTTCCCGGCAATGTAGCTTGCCAAGGCATCCGGCGTTTCGATCGTGAAGCGCACGCTGCCCGCTTCCGGCGTGCGTTCGACGATGCGCGCCACGCCATCGACATGGCCATAGACCAGATGCCCGCCGAGCTCGTCGCCCAGCTTCAGGGAGCGCTCCAGATTGACCGGCGTGCCGGCCTGCCAGCTTCCCAACGTGGTGAGCGACAAAGTCTCGTTGGAGGCTTCGACGGCGAACCAGTCGCCCGCCACCTGCCCGCCCTTACCTTTTTCCGTGACCGTCAGGCAGCAGCCATTGCAGGCAATCGACGCGCCCAGATCGATGCCGGTGGTGTTGAACTTGGTCGCCAGCACGAAGCGGCGGTCAGCGGATTTATCGCCCCGCGCCTCGACTGTGCGCACCTGGCCGATATCGGTGATGATCCCGGTAAACATGCTGCAGATTAAGGTTTGCGCTCGAAGGTTTCCATGACGTCGCTGCCCAAGGTTTGCATGGCAGTTCGGCTGAAAAATCCGGCCTTTGCCAAATTCCGCAGGTCGAGCGCTGCAACGCCGCTCTTGCCGTCGTCGCCGATCACAATCGGGGCGCGATACCAGGCGATGCGATCCACCAGATCGGCGCGCAAAAATGCGGCAGCGATGGCGGCCCCGCCTTCGACCAGCAAGCGTGTGATGCCCAGCCCGGCCAAGATGCGCAGCGCGTCCCTGAGATCGAGCTGACCATTCGTCCGCGCCACGCCATGCACGTCGATGCCGCCGCCGATCAGCCGCGTCGCGAGCTGGGGGACAATGGCGGTCTCGGTGACGATGATCGTGCGCGGCGGCGCCATCAGCAGCTTGGCCGCGTCGGGAGTGCGGCCCTGCCCGTCGAACACCACGCGCAGCGGCCAGCGGCCTTCCAGACCGGGCAAGCGGCAGGTGAGCTCAGGATCGTCGGCCAATACGGTGCCGATACCGACAGCAATGGCGTCATGCGTGGCGCGCAGCATGTGGCCATGGGCGCGTGCCGCCTCGCCCGTGATCCAACGGCTTTCGCCATTGTGCAAAGCCAGTTTGCCGTCGAGCGAGGTGGCTAGCTTCAAGGTGACCCAAGGCCGCTGGTGTTCCATCTTCAAGAAGAAACCAGCATTGACAGCTTTGGCTTCCACCTCGCCCACACCGGTTTGTATCTCGATGCCGGCGGCGCACAACCGCGCCAGTCCCTGGCCGTTAACTTCCGGATTGGGATCGCCGGTTGCCACCACGACGCGGCTGATGCCGGCCGCGATCAACGCGTCGGCACAAGGCGGTGTCCTCCCGTGATGGCTGCAGGGTTCGAGTGTCACGTAAGCAGTGGCGCCTTTGGCGTTGCCGGCGCGCGCCAAAGCATCCGCCTCGGCATGCGGTCGCCCGCCCGGTTGAGTGAAGCCACCGGCCAGTAGCCGGCCGTCGCGCACCAGCACGCAACCCACGGTCGGGTTGGGCCAGGTCCGGCCCAGCCCACGCCGCGCCAGCGCCAGGGCCGCCTGCATCCAGTCGAGATCGCTACGCATTGTGTTTGTTCAGCTAGCGCCGAGCCGGCTTCTTTAGCCGACTTGGCGGCTAGTCGTTGATATTGCCGCCCAGATTGCCGACGAAATCCTCGAAATCCTTGGCCTCTCGGAAATTACGATAGACCGAGGCGAAGCGCACGTAAGCCACCGGATCCAAGGTGGCCAGCGCGTCCATCACCAACTCGCCGATCTGCGCCGAGGGGATTTCGCTTTCGCCCGAGCTTTCAAGGCGCCGCACGATGCCGTTGACCATGCGCTCGATGCGCTCGGGATCGACGGGCCGTTTGCGGCAGGCGGTGATGATCGAACGCGCCAGCTTGTCGCGATCGAACGGCGCGCGTTGGCCGTTCTTCTTGACCACCGTCAATTCGCGCAACTGCACGCGCTCGAAAGTGGTAAAGCGCGAACCGCACGCCTGACAGAAGCGCCGCCGCCGGATTGCCGAATTGTCTTCGGTCGGCCGCGAGTCTTTTACTTGAGTGTCTTCGTTACCGCAAAACGGACAACGCATTTTTCAGTCCCCCACTACCCTAGCGGTCAACGGCCGCCGTAAATCGGAAAGCGGGCGCACAAGGCCAACACCTTGTCGGCAACCGCCTTCTCGTTCCCCGAATTGTCGTTGTTCTTGTTGACCAGCCCGTCCAGCACGTCGGCGATCAAGCCGCCGACCTGACGGAACTCGGCAACGCCAAAGCCACGCGTCGTTCCGGCCGGGCTCCCCAGCCGCACGCCGGAAGTCACCATTGGTTTTTCAGGATCGAACGGCACGCCGTTTTTGTTGGTGGTGATGCGCGCCCGCTCCAGGCTTTCGACGCAGACATTGCCGGTGAGCTGCTTCGAGCGCAGATCGACCAGCATCAAATGATTGTCGGTGCCGCCCGAGACCAGGTCGTAATCGCGGTCTTTCAAGGCGCCGGCCATCGCCTTGGCGTTCTCGACCACGGCCGCCGCATAGGCACGAAACTGCGGCGACAACGCCTCGCCAAATGCTACCGCCTTGGCGGCAATGACGTGCATCAACGGCCCGCCCTGCAGGCCGGGGAACACCGCCGAATTGATCTTCTTGGCCAGCGCCTCGTCGTTGGTCAGCACCATGCCGCCACGGGGCCCGCGCAAAGTCTTGTGCGTGGTCGTGGTGGCGACATGGGCATGCGGAAACGGGCTGGGATGCGCGCCACCGGCCACCAGGCCGGCGAAATGCGCCATATCGACCATGAACACCGCGCCAATCGAATCGGCGATCTGGCGGAACCGGGCGAAATCCCAAAAGCGCGGATAGGCCGAGCCGCCGGCGATAATCAGTTTGGGTTTGTACTGCTCGGCCAGCTTCGCAACTTCATCCATGTCGATGCGCTGGTCGTCCTTGCGCACGGTGTAGCTCACGACATTGAACCACTTGCCCGACTGGTTGGCCGGCGCGCCATGGGTCAGATGCCCGCCCGCCGCCAGATCCAATCCCATGAATGTGTCGCCCGGCTTGAGGCAGGCCATGAACACGGCTTGGTTGGCTTGCGCGCCGGAATGCGGCTGCACATTGGCAAAACCGCAATTGAAAAGTTTCT
>JBBSNV010000285.1:0-3836 GCA_038260375.1 Reyranellales bacterium | reverse complement strand
CGCGTTCAAGAAGCGATGACGGTGCTCACAGAACGCAAAGTGGTCGGCAAGGTCGTGTTGGAAATCGCCTGAAACTATTTGCCCTTGGCGCGACGATCGGCCGGGCCTTTGGTCTTGGTCAGATTGTGCGCGGTGTTGATGATGCCGACATGGGAGAAGGCCTGCGGGAAGTTGCCGAGCTGGCGCTTGGCCCGCGGATCGTATTCTTCCGCTAATAATCCCACATCGTTGCGCGCATCGAGCAGGCGCTCGAACAGCGCGCGAGATTCGTCGTAGCGGCCGAGCAGCGCCAGATTGTCGGCCAGCCAGAAGCTGCACATCAGGAACGCGCCTTCGCCCGGCGGCAGCCCGTCGCGAGTCTTCTCGGTCGGATAGCGCAGCACGAACCCATCCGCCATTAATTCGCGCTGGATCGCCTCGACCGTGCCGATCACGCGCTTGTCGGTTGGCGGCAGAAAGCCGACCAGGGGGATCAGCAAGGTGGAGGCGTCCAGCGCCTTGCCGCCGTAATGCTGCAGGAAGGTGTTGCGCTTGGCGTCGTAGCCATGGGCGCAGACTTCGCGATGGATCACGGCGCGCATGTGCCGCCAACGGCGCAGCGGCCCTTCGAGGCGGAATCGCTCGACTGCCTTGATGGCGCGGTCGACCGCCACCCAGGCCATCACTCGGGAATGGGTGTGCTGCCGTAACGGCCCGCGCTGTTCCCAGATGCCGCTATCGGGCTCCTGCCAGTGATCCTGAAGAAACGACATCAGCTCTAACGTGATCGGCCAGGCCTGGTCGTCGAGCTTCAGCTTGTGCACGCGGCTGGTCTGGAAGGCGTCGATAACTTCGCCGAATACGTCGAGCTGACGTTGGGCGAAGGCGGCGTTGCCGATGCGTACCGGCTTGCTGCCGCCGAAACCGTCCAGCCATGGCAGTTCGTATTCGTCCAGCCGTTGTTCGCCGCCCAGCCCGTACATAATCTGGAGTTTAGACGGCTCGCCCGCCACCGCGCGCGTCAGCCAGCGCTGCCAGGCCGCGGCTTCCTCGCGATAGCCCGACATTATCAGCGCGAACAAGGTGAAGGTGGCGTCGCGCAGCCAGCAATAGCGATAGTCCCAATTGCGTACGCCGCCGATACGCTCGGGCAAGGACGTGGTGGGCGCCGCCACGATCCCGCCGGTGGCGCCATCGGTCAGAGCCTTGAGCACGATCGCCGATCGCTTGATGTCGTCGCGCCATTCGCCGGTCGCCGTGCAGCGGCCGCTCCACAAGCGCCAGCGTCGGCGCGTGCTCTCGAACAGCGCCTGTGCGCTGCGCCGGCGCGGCGGGTGAAGATGCGAACGATGCCAGCTCAGCACCATCGGCACGCTCTGGCCGGCGGCAACGGTAAAACTGGCGGCGGTGGTGAAGTCTTCGCCCTTGAGGCGCGTCGGTGTGTGCAGCTCCATCGCATCGGGACCGGCGATGACGCTGAGCCCGCCGGTGATGTGCCGAATCCACGGCACGACACGGCCATAATCGAAACGGAAGCGCAGGTCCATTTTCATGCGCACCCTGCCACGCAACCCTTCGACGATGCGCACCACGCGCGGTTCGTTGTCGTCGGTCAGTGCCATGAAGTCGAGGATGCGGGCGCGACCAGCACCGCAGGTGAAGATGGTTTCCAGGATCAGGGTGCCATCGAGATAGCGTCGGGTGACTTGCACGTCGTCGCTGTCGGGCGCGATGAGCCAGCGGCCGTTCTCCTCATCGCCCAGCAAGGCGGCAAACGTCGCGGGCGAATCGAATCGCGGCAGGCACAACCAGTCGATGCTGCCGTCGCGCCCGACCAAGGCGGCGCCGCGCATGTTGCCGATCAGCGCGTAATCCTCGATGCGGCGCGCCGCGCGTTTGCCGCCGCGCGGCTTAGCCTTGCCCGCAACCATTCAGCCAGCGCCCTTGGCAAAGGAAGGGAACAGCGACATGCCGCCGTCGACCACCAAGGTGGTACCGGTAACGTAATCGGATTCGTCCGATGCCAGCCAGGCGATGGTGCGGGCGATGTCCGCGGTCTCGCCGATGCGGCCATAGGGGATCATGTCGAGCAGCTTGGTCATCGCGTCCGGCGTTTCCCAAGCTATTCGATTGATGTGAGTGCGGATGGCGCCGGGCGCCACGGCGTTGACGCGGATGCGGCGGCCGGCAAATTCCTGCGCCAGGGTTTCCACCAGCAGGCGCGCGCCGCCTTTGGAGGCGGCATAGTTGGCGTGGCGCGCCCAGGGAATGGTTTGATGCACTGAGGAGATACAGACGATCTTGCCCAACGCGACCGAAATTTCGTCGGGCCCGCGGCGCAGGAATTCGTTGATGGCGGCGCGCGCGCACAGGAACTGGCCGGTCAGGTTGACATCGAGCACGCGTTGCCATTGCTGGAGCGTCATCGATTCGAAAGCGGCGTTCTGCTCGATGCCGGCATTGTTGACCAGGATGTGCAAGGTGCCGAAGCGCTCGACCACCGCAGCCAGCATGCGTGCGACGGCGGCCTCGTCGCTGACATCGGCATCGATCACTAGCGCTTGACCGCCTGTAGCGGCGATCTCGCAGGCGACAGCTTTGGCGTTGGCGCCGTCGTGGAAATGATTGATCGCCACATGCGCGCCACGCTCGGCCATCAGAAATGCCGTAGCCTTGCCGATGCCGCTGCTGGCGCCGGTGATCAGTGCAACCTGTCCTTGGAGTGAAACCGGCATGCCGAAACAACGCGCGAGCGCGGTATTCGTTGCAGGTCTAGAGTAACGATAAAGTGCGGCAAGCAGCGCTAAGGCTTGTCAGCCTTGTGACAGGAAATCGATGCCTGCACTTGTTTGAGCAAATTCTCGTCGCGATTTTGCAGTAGGCCGCGGAACAGCACGACACCGCGCTTGTTCGGCGCTTGCACGACGCGGGTGTCGGGCGGCGTTGGCGGCACGGGCTGGTCGGGTGAGATCAAAACCAGATCGCGGATTTCGCCGGCATTGCGATCGTTGATCACCACGAAATTGTCGGTGTTGGCGGCATAGGCTGCGATCGACCAATAAGGCAGGTCGGGCGGATGGAACGTCACCATCAACGGGCCTTTGGCTAAGTCGTAAACGCACAGCACATAGGCTAGGTCGGGGCTGGGCAATACCACGCTGCGCGATTTTTCATCCGGCAAGGGCGGGGCGAATTGAGCGGCGCTGCCGGTAGCTTGCAGGCGGCCCATCAAGCCGCCCATGACGAAGCTTGGCAACAGCAGGATCACTGCTAGGAAGCCCAGCGCCGCACCGATCGAGAAAATGGCCGCGCCGCGGATGAAGGCTTTCATGATTTGCCGCGTTCGGGCGCGCATTCGCCGCGAACGCGAATGCTGGGTGCGGCCAAGCTCGCCGGCTTCTGCGCCAGGGCGGGGTCGGGATTGTAGAGGCGTAACACCAGGATGAATTTGCCGGGAGCGGCGGGCGCCGGCAGCCAATCGCCTTCCTGCCGCGCATTGGCGACGACAATGTGAAACACGCCGCTGCCGTCACGCGCCAAATTGGCTTGATTGAAGCTGAAGCGGTTGGCCGAATTGCCGACTAGGAAAAGATCTTCGCCGTAAAGCGTGATGCTCCACCAACGCGCCGCCGGCGACATGCCGGTCACTTCGTAATGGCAAGCGCCACTCAAAGGATTGCCGGCATCGTCCTGCGTGGCAGCGAAATAGATCGTCTCGTTGCGATTGAGCGCCAGCAGCCCATTCAGCGCGATGCGGGCACGGGTGAACATGCCGGCGCCCTCGCTGCCGGCATCGAGATTGGCATGCCAGGCGCCGACTTTAACATCGGCATCGGCATTGGGCCGCTGCAGCCAAT
>JBBSNV010000284.1:0-3837 GCA_038260375.1 Reyranellales bacterium | reverse complement strand
CGAAGCGCACACCACCTTGGCGATTGCGATGAACCGCATCGGCGGCAAATCCAATACCGGCGATGGTGGCGAAGTATCCGACCGCTTCAAGAGACTGCCCAACGGCGATTCGATGCGCTCGGCGATCAAACAGGTGGCCTCGGGGCGGTTGGGCGGTTCCGCCGCGGATAGGGGCAATTACGACGCCCACCAGATCAAGATTGCGCAAGGCGCCAAGCCGGGCGAAGGCGGTCAACTGCCGGGCCACAAGGTCGATGCCAATATCGCCAAGGTGCGCCACTCGACGGCTGGCGTAGGCCTGATCTCGCCGCCGCCGCATCACGATATTTATTCGATCGAGGATCTGGCGCAGCTGATCCACGATTTGAAGAACGTCAATCCGCAGGCGCGCATTTCGGTCAAGCTGGTATCGGAAATCGGGGTCGGCACGGTAGCGGCCGGCGTGTCCAAGGCGCGCGCCGATCATGTCACCATTTCCGGCTTCGAAGGCGGCACCGGCGCCTCGCCGCTCACTTCGCTGACCCATGCCGGCTCGCCCTGGGAAATCGGCTTGGCCGAGACGCATCAGACCTTGGTGCTCAATCATCTGCGCGGCCGTATCGCGGTGCAGGTCGATGGCGGTCTGCGCACCGGCCGCGACGTGGTGGTGGGCGCGTTGCTGGGCGCCGACGAATTCGGCTTCGCCACCGCGCCATTGATCGCCGCGGGCTGCATCATGATGCGCAAATGTCATCTGAACACCTGCCCCGTCGGCATCGCCACGCAAGATCCCGAACTGCGCAAGCGCTTCGCTGGCCTGCCCGAACATGTCATCAATTTCTTCTTCTTCGTCGCCGAAGAAGTGCGCGAGATCATGGCGCAGCTGGGCTTCCGCAAGTTCAACGACATGATCGGCCGCTCCGACAAGCTCGATATGCGCCGCGCCATCGATCAGTACAAAGCCAAGGGCCTCGATTTCACCCGCATCCTGCATCGACCAGAAGCCGGACCTGATGTCGCGATCTACAATCGCGAGAAGCAGGATCACGGGCTGGATAAGGCGCTCGATTTGGTGCTGATCTCCGAAGCCAAGGCAGCGCTCGAGCACGGCAAGCCGGTGGCGCTGAAGCTCGAAGTGCGCAACGTAAACCGCACCGTCGGCGCCATGCTGTCGGGCGAAGTGGCCAAGCGTTACGGCCATAAAGGCCTGCCCGAGGACACTATCTCGATCAAGGCGCACGGCACCGGCGGCCAGACCTTTGGCGGCTGGCTGGCGCATGGCGTCAGCATCGAATTGGAAGGCAGCGCCAACGACTATGTCGGCAAGGGCCTATCGGGCGGCCGCATCGCCATCTATCCGTCGCGCAAGGCCAAGATCGTTGCCGCCGACAACATCATTGTCGGAAATACCGTCATGTACGGCGCCATTGCCGGCGAATGTTATTTCAGCGGCGTCGCGGGCGAACGCTTTGCCGTGCGCAATTCCGGCGCCACCGCCGTGGTCGAAGGCGTGGGCGATCATGGCTGCGAATACATGACCGGCGGCGTCGTCGTGGTGCTGGGCAATACCGGGCGCAACTTTGCCGCCGGCATGTCGGGCGGCATCGCCTATGTGCTGGACCAAGACGGCGATTTCGAACAGCGCTGCAACACCACAATGGCCGAGCTGATCCCGATCGACGGGGTCGAGGAAGGCACCGAAGCGCCGCTCGATATTTCCGATCTGTTGCGCCATGACGCGCATCGCCTGCGCCATCTGGTCGATCGACATTTGCATTACACCAATTCCGCCCGCGCCCGCGCCATTTTGGCCGACTGGAACAATTACGTCGGCAAGTTCGTCAAGGTGATGCCGGTCGACTATCGCCGCGCACTCACCGAAATGCAGGCGACGCAATCGGCAGCGACGCCGGCTAAGGAAAAGATCAAGAACGGGAAGCCGGCCAATGGGTAAGCCGACAGGATTTCTGGAACTGAAGCGGCAGGAGCGCGGCTACGCCAAAATTGCCGAGCGCGTTCATAATTTCAAAGAGTTCGTCAAACCGCTGGGCGACGCCGGGGTTAAGGCGCAAGCCGCCCGCTGCATGGATTGCGGCATTCCGTTCTGTCACACCGGCTGCCCGGTCAACAACATCATCCCGTCGTGGAACGATCTGGTCTATCGCGACAACTGGCGCGAGGCGCTGGAGACCTTGCACTCGACCAACAACTTCCCCGAATTCACCGGCCGCATCTGCCCCGCGCCGTGCGAAGCAGCCTGCGTGCTGAACATCAACGACGATCCGGTGACGATCAAAACCATCGAATGCGCCATCGTCGATAAGGGCTGGGAGAACGGCTGGATCGAACCGCAGATGCCGGCCCAGCGCAGTGGAAAACGTATTGCAGTGGTCGGCTCGGGCCCAGCCGGCATGGCCGCCGCGCAGCAATTGGCGCGCGCTGGACATCTGGTCACTCTGTTCGAGAAAGCCGATCGCATCGGCGGGCTGCTGCGCTATGGCATCCCCGACTTCAAGATGGAAAAGCATCTGATCGACCGGCGCATGACGCAGATGCAGGCCGAGGGCGTGACGTTCAAGACCGGCGTGCATGTCGGCAAGGATATCAGTGCGGCCGATCTGCTTAAGGAATTCGACGCCGTGGCGTTGACCGGTGGCGCGGAATTGCCCCGCGATCTGCCGGTGCCGGGCCGCGACTTGACCGGCGTGCATTACGCCATGGACTATCTGGTGCCGCAGAACAAGCGCATCGCCGGCGACAAGATTGCCGACAGCAACTTCATCTCGGCCAAGGGCAAGCACGTCATCGTCATCGGCGGCGGCGATACCGGATCGGACTGCATCGGCACCGCCAACCGCCAGGGCGCGGCATCGGTGACGCAGTTCGAAATCCTGCCGCAACCGCCGGAACAGGAAAACAAGCCGCTCGTCTGGCCCTATTGGCCGCTGAAGATGCGCACCTCTTCCTCGCAGGAAGAAGGCGCAGAGCGCGACTTCGCGGTGGTTACCACGGATCTGCAAGGCGACGCGCAGGGCCGGGTCCAAAAGCTGCGCGCCAAGCGCATCGAATGGATCAAGGGCGAGAACGGCCAGATGAAAATGGCCGATGTCGCAGGCGGCGGCTTCGACAAGCCGGCCGAGCTGGTGCTGCTGGCCATGGGCTTCGTCAGCCCGGTGGCCGACGGCATGGTCAAGGAACTGGGCGTAGAAATCGATGGCCGTGGCAACGTGGCGGCCGACACCGAGCGCTACCAGACCAATATCGCGAAGGTGTTCTCGGCCGGCGACATGCGGCGCGGCCAATCTTTGGTGGTATGGGCGATCCGCGAAGGCCGGCAATGCGCCCGGGCCATCGACGAATTCCTGATGGGCAAATCGGACCTGCCACGTTAAAAGGGGCCGCGTTAAAGGGGGCCGCGCTAACCCGAGGCTATCGCTGATCATGGTCAAACCGCGTGTGGAATTCTGGTACGAGTTCGCCAGTACCTATTCCTATTTAGCTGCTTCGCGCATCGAGCAATTGGCCACCCAGCACGGCGTCGAGGTGCAGTGGCGGCCATTCCTACTGGGGCCGATCTTCGCCGCGCAGGGCTGGGCCACCTCGCCGTTCAACATCTTCGAGGCCAAGGGCCGGAATATGTGGCGCGACATGGAACGCCTCAGCGCGCCGTTGGGGCTGAAGCTGGTGCGGCCGAGCGCTTTCCCGCGCAATGGCTTGTTGCCGGCGCGGGTGGCGGCGCTCGGTGCGCAAGAAGCCTGGGGGCCGGAATTCACCCGCGCGGTCTATCATGCCAATTTCGCCGAAGATCGCAACATCGCCGATGCCGCGGTGATCGCGGCGCTACTGCACGATTTGAGG
>JBBSNV010000283.1:0-3851 GCA_038260375.1 Reyranellales bacterium | reverse complement strand
GCGTCCGCCGCTTTGTTGTGCCGCGCGCCAGCCGACCAAGGCCGAGCGTGCATGGCCCAGATGCAGCAAGCCGGTCGGGCTGGGGGCAAAACGGGTGATGTGCTTGTCCATTACAGCGACATTAGCCAATATGCCGGCCTGCCAACAACGAGACCTTCATCATGGCCAAAACGCTCAAGCTGACGCCCAGGAGAATGGCGGAGGGCCTCGCTCATCTCGCCGCGGTCGATCCCGACATGGCGCGCGCCTTGAAGCAATGCGGCGCGCCGCCGATGCGCACCTCCGATCCCGGCTTCGCCACTTTGCTGCGTTCGATTATGGGCCAGCAAGTCTCGGTGCATGCCGCGCGCAGCATCTGGGAGAAGCTCAATCGCCTGGTCTCGCCGATGACGCCGGAGACCTTGATGCTGGCGTCGGACGCCACCTTGCGCGAGGCGGGCTTGAGCGGCCAGAAGGCGCGCTACGCCAAGGCACTGGCGGCCGACATCGTCGAAAAACGACTCGACTTCGACGGCGTGCATTTGATGGACGACGAGCCCGCCATTGCCGAATTGAGCAAGGCGTTGGGCGTGGGCCGCTGGACCGCGGAAATTTATCTGATGTTTGCCTTGGGCCGGGTCGACATCATGCCGGGCAACGATCTCGGCCTGATCACCGCAGCGCATCATCTAAAAGGTATGCGTAAGCGGCCCGACGAGAAAAAACTACGCCGCATGGCCGAAGCGTGGAAGCCATGGCGTTCGGTGGCCAGTCTCGTGCTATGGCACTATCGCCACAACATGCCGGACTGGTCGGAGCCGGGTAAAAAGAAAGCAGCGAAGAAAGTCGTGAACAAGACGGCGAAGAAGGCCGCAAAGAAGAAAGTCGCCAAGAAGGAGAAAAAGAAATGAGCAGCTTCTTCGAATTGAGCGGGCCCGAAGTGCCGCCGGCCGGCAAAGTCGAGCGGCTGGTGATCGTGCTGCACGGCTATGGCGCCGACGGCAACGATCTGATTGGCCTGGCCGGAGTGTGGGCGCCGCTGCTGCCGCATACGAAATTCATCGCGCCCAATGCGCCTTCACCTTGCGATCAGAATCCCTATGGCTTCCAATGGTTTCCCATCGGCCGACTCGATCCGGAGATCATGCTCACCGGCGCACGTATCGCGGCACCGCTGCTCGATGCCTTCATCGATGCGCAACTGGCCAAGCACCAGCTCGATGAATCGAAGCTGGCGCTGGTCGGGTTTTCGCAAGGCACCATGATGGCGCTGCATGTCGGCTTGCGCCGAGCCAAGCAACTGGCCGGCATCGTTGGTTACTCGGGCGCGCTGGCCGGGGTCGAAGCACTACAGAAAGAAATCAAAACCCACCCGCCGGTGCTGCTGATCCATGGCGATGCCGATCCCGTGGTGCCGGTGCAAGCGATGAAGTTGGCCAGCGACGGGCTGAAGCAAGCCGGCGTCACGGTCGAGACGCACATCTCGCGCGGCGTCGAACACGGCATAGATCAGGACGGCGTCGAGTTGGGCGGCAAGTTCTTGCAACGGGTGTTAGCGTAGAGCCAAGACGGAAGTTACACCGAAAGCTCGTCACCCCGGCCAAGCGCTCATTCCGATGCGCGCGAGCCGGGGTCTATCTCTCAACCATGAGGGCCGTGCTTTGAATCGACATGGGCCCCGGGTCTCGCTGTGCTCGCCTGGGGTGACGACTATTACGAGTTGGCGAATGCCTAAGCCGCTTTGCGGTCTATCAGGCGATCGGCGGTCTCGCTCTCGTTCTTCACATAGCGCTCGATCGCCTCGCCGCCAGTCATCGCGATATCGGGCGCCTGGCCGTGGCCGATGCGGATGAGCTGCAAACAGAACCACCCCAACCCTGCCTTGGCCGGCGCGATGGTCTTCTCATAGGCGCCTCCGGCCGCAGTTTGGCGCGACAGCAAGCGGTTGGGCAGATCGGTCTCGACGCACATCGGCCGGCCCAGCCCGATAATGTCGAGCGCGTTAGTCGCCAAAGCCGCCTCCATCGCCGCACGACTGCGAAAGCCACCGGTCACCATCAACGGGATGCGCGTCACGGCGCGGATGCGCGCGGCGTAGTCCAGGAAATAGGCCTCGCGCTTGACCGTGCTCTCCTTGGCGATTTCGCCGGCCTCGTTGACCTTGGAGCCCATCATGCTGGGCTCCTCGTAATTGCCGCCGGAAATTTCCAGCAGGTCGAGCCCCTCTTGCTCCAACCACTGCACCAACTGCAAACACTCGGCGTTGTCGAAGCCACCCTGTTGGAAGTCCGATGAATTCAGCTTGGCGGTGATGGGGAATTTCGGCCCCACTTCCTTGCGGATGGCGCGCACCACATCGAGCAGCAGCCGCGCCCGATTTTCCAACGGGCCGCCATATTGATCTTTGCGTTGATTGGCCAAGGGCGAGAGAAATTCGCTGATCAGATAACCATGCGCGGCGTGGATCTGCACGCCGCTGAAGCCAGCGTCCTGCGCCGTTTTAGCGACGTGAGCAAAACGCCGGATGATGTCGGCGATTTCGCTCAGTTCCAAGGCGCGCGGCGGCGCGAATGCACTCTCCGGCAAATTCAATTTAATCGCAGAGGGCGCCACTGGATGGGCCGAGACGCGGCGTGGCGTCTGTCGGCCGGGATGGCTGATCTGCATGAACAGCTTGGTGTCGTGCTGCGTGCCGGCCTTGGCGTAAGCCTTCAATTGTTCGAGCCCACCATTGCCGTCGATCACCACATTGCCCGGCCGCTCGAGGAAACGGCGATCGACCTGCACGTTGCCGGTCACCACCAGGCCGGCGCCGCCTTCGGCCCATTTGCCGTACAGCCGGACATGGCCCTCAGTGGCGCAGTTCATACCGTCGGCCAACCCCTCGGTGAGCGGCGCCTTGGCAAAGCGATTTTTCAGCACCGTTCCGCACGGCAAGGCGATCGGCTGGGCCAATGGGTCGTTGGGAGTTGCCATGTCGGTTCCTGTCGGTGAAGCTTGGACAAAGCATGGAGGAAGCGATGCCGGAAAGCCACGCTATCGATCGCGGCACGGTCGAAGGATTTTGCGATCCGAAATTCCAGCCGGTGCGCGACGCTTTTATCGAGAATTTCCAAAGCCGCGACGAGCTTGGCGCCAGCGTCAGCCTGTCGGTCGGCGGCAAGACAATGGTCGATCTGTGGGGCGGCTTTGCCGACGAGGCCAAGAGCAAGCCTTGGAACAAGGACACGATCTCCATCGTGTTCTCCTGCACCAAGGGCGCCACCGCCATTTGCGCCCATATCCTGAAAAGCCGGGGGCTGCTCGATTACGACGCGCCGGTGTCGCGCTACTGGCCCGAATACGCCAGGGCCGGAAAAGAACACACAACCGTGCGCATGATGCTCGATCATTCCGCCGGCGTGCCGGTGCTGCGCGAACCATTGCGCAAGGGTGGCATATACGATTGGAGTTACATGACGGGGCTCCTTGAGAACCAGGCGCCGTTCTGGCAGCCGGGCATGCGCAACGGCTATCACGGCCTGACGTTTGGTTGGACGGTCGGCGAAATCGTGCGGCGCGTGTCGGGCAAGTCGCTGGGGACATTCTTCCAGGACGAAATCGCCAAGCCATACGGCTTGGATTTCTGGATCGGCTTGCCCGAAGAGCAGGAACATCGTGTGGCCCCGATGATCCGCAATGTCTGGCCGCCCGACCTGAAGTTGCCGGCGTTCATCAAGGACGTAGTGACGGACAAAACCTCGATCCCGGCGCTGTTCCTGCTCAATGCCGACGGCTTCCTGCCGGGCGGCGCCAACACACGGGCAGGCCATGCCGCCGAAATCGGCGCCGGCAACGGCATCTCCAACGCACGCGGCCTGGCCGGCATCCGC
>JBBSNV010000282.1:0-3861 GCA_038260375.1 Reyranellales bacterium | reverse complement strand
TGCAGATTCTGACCAACCTCGCGCCTGTAGCCAAGTCGCTGATGGAGAAAGCCGGCTTCAAGGTCGACATGCAGTCGAGCGACTGGCAGACCGTGGTGGCGCGCCGTGCCAAGAAGGATCCGCCGAGCCAAGGCGGCTGGCACATCTTCCTCACCTCCTGGGTCTCGGCCGACATCCTCAATCCGGTCATGGTCGGCTTCATGAACGCTTCCTGCGACAAGGCGATGTTCGGCTGGCCCTGCGACGAGAAACTGGAAAAACTGCGCGACGACTATGCGCGGGAGACCGATCCGGTCAAGCAGAAGCAAATCGGTATCGATGCGCAAAAACGCGCCTTCGAGATCGGCACCCACGTGCCGCTGGGCCAGTGGTACCTGCCGGGCGCCATGCGCAAGAACATCAACGGCATGGTGGCAGCACCAGCGCCGGTGTTCTGGAACATGACCAAGGAGTAAGCGCCCCAGTCGGATAGAACCAGTCGGATAGGACATGCTGGGCTTCGTCGCTCGGCGGCTTCTGGCCACCATCCCGGTTATCGGGGTGGTGGCCTTCTTCGTTTTCATCATGCTGCGCCTGTCGCCGATCGATCCGGCGGCGATCATCGCCGGCGAATATGCCAACCCCCAGCAGGTCGCCGAAATCAGAGAGAAGCTCGGCCTTAATCAACCGATCTTCAGTCAATTCTTCATTTGGCTCGGCCGCCTCCTGCAGGGCGATTTCGGCGAGAGCTTTTTCTTCAAGAAGACCGTGGCGCAATTGATAGTCCAGCGCATGGAGCCGACTTTGGCGCTGACCGTGGTCACGCTATTCATCGCCGTCATTGTTGCCGTGCCGATGGGTGTCTTGGCGGCCTATCGCCAGGGCAGCTGGATCGACCGCGTGGTTATGGGTTTTTCGGTGTTGGGATTTTCCGTGCCGGTGTTTGTGTTCGGCTATAGCTTGATTTACGTCTTTGCCCTGCAACTGGGTTGGTTTCCGGTCCAGGGCTATACCTATCTGCGCGACGGATTCTTGCCCTTCATCGAACGGCTCATCCTGCCCTCGATCACTTTGTCGGTGATCTATATCGCCCTGATCGCACGCATCACCCGCACATCGGTGCTCGAAGTGCTGGGCGAGGATTACATCCGCACCGCCCGCGCCAAGGGCTTGCCCGAGCGCATCGTCTTGCGCCGCCACGCGCTGCGCAATGCTGCCGTACCGATCGTCACGGTGATCGGTCTGGGCCTGGCGCTGCTGATCGGCGGCGTGGTGGTGACCGAAAGCGTCTATTCGATCCCGGGCTTGGGTCGACTGACCGTCGATGCCGTGCTGGGCCGCGACTTCCCGACCATCCAGGCGGTGATCCTGCTGTTCTCGGTGATCTACGTGCTGATCAATCTGTTGATCGATATCGCCTACACCTTGTTCGATCCGAGGATCCGCTATTGAGCGCGATAGGCGAAAACGAAATCGCGCTGGCGCCGGCTGAGACTATGCCGGTGCTGCCGCCGCGCCGACTGTGGCGCCAATTGCTACGCCATAATGGTGTGATGGCGGGCGCCATCGTGCTGGCGATCGTTATCTTGATTGGTCTGACTGCGCCTCTGCTGGGTACGGTCGATCCCTCAGCCATCGATCCCTCGGTGCGCAACAAGACGCCGGGCACCGAAATCACCATGCGGCTCGACGACGGCAGCAAAGTCACGCGTACTTTGTTGATGGGCAGCGACAGTCTGGGCCGCGATATCTACAGCCGCGTGCTGTACGGCGCGCGTGTCTCTTTGATCGTCGGCGTCGCGGTGTCGGTCATCGCCATCGTCATCGGCCTGTTCATCGGCATGATCGCGGGCTATGTGCGCTGGCTCGACGGCATCGTCATGCGGGTGATGGACGGGCTGATGGCCATACCGGCCATCTTGTTGGCGATTGCGCTGGTCTCGGTATGGGGCGCGGGCTTAGGCACCGTGATCTTCGCCATCGTCGTGCCCGAAGTGCCGCGCGTGGTGCGGCTGGTGCGGGCGGTGGTGCTGAGCATCCGCGAGGAGCCGTATGTCGAGGCCGCCATCGCTTCGGGCACGCGCACGCCGCAAATCCTTCTATTCCATGTGTTGCCCAACACCATCGCGCCGTTGATCGTGCAGGCGACTTACATTTGCGCTTCGGCGATTTTGATCGAGGCCATTCTCTCGTTCCTGGGCATCGGCATTCCCAGCGACATCCCGACCTGGGGCAATATCATGGCCGAGGGCCGGCAGTTCTTCCGGCTTTATCCGCACAACATTTTCTTCCCCGGCATTTTCCTGGCGCTCACCGTGCTGGCGGTCAACATCATGGGCGATGGCTTGCGCGATACCTTAGACCCGCGCATGGCGAAGCGGTTCTGATGCTATGACCGAACCAGTGCTCTCGATCAAAGACCTCAGCGTCTCCTTGCCGGCCGGCGCGGATCGGCGCAACGCCGTCAGCCGTGTCAACCTCGACATCAACCCCGGCGAAATCCTCTGCATCGTGGGCGAATCGGGCTCGGGCAAATCGGTCACGGCGCAAGCGGTGATGGGCCTGTTGCCCAAGAAGCAATTGTTGCCCACGGGTGAAATCCGCCTCGAAGGCGAGGAGCTGTTGAGCGCCGGCCAGACCCGGCTGCAGGCGTTGCGCGGCAGCCGGATGGCGATGATCTTCCAGGAGCCGATGACGGCGCTCAATCCGGTCATGACCGTGGGTAAGCAGATCGCCGAAGTGTTCGAGATGCACACCAAACTGAGCCCGGCCGATCGCGCGGTGCGCGCGCGCAAGCTGATGGAATCGGTGCATCTGCCCGAACCGGAACGGATGCTGCACGCTTACCCGCATCAGCTCTCGGGTGGCCAGCGCCAGCGCATCATGATCGCCATGGCCTTGGCGCTCGACCCCGTGCTGCTGGTGGCCGACGAGCCCACCACCGCGCTCGATGTCACCACCCAGGCGCAAATCCTGAAACTGATCCGCGAACTACAGCGCCAGCACGGCACGGCGGTGATGTTCATCACCCATGATTTCGGCGTAGTGGCCGAGATTGCCGATCGCGTGGCGGTGATGAAATCAGGCGAGATCGTCGAGACCGGCACCATGACTGACGTGCTGACCAAGCCGCAGCATCCCTACACCAAGATGCTGATCGCTGCCGTGCCCAGCGTGGTGCCCAAACATCGCGATGTGGTGGTGTCGAGCGAAGTGGTGCTATCGACCGATCATCTGACCAAGATCTATGCCGGCGGCGGCTTCTTCCAAAAGCAGCGCCCGGTGCGCGCCGTCAGCGACGTGGCTTTGACCGTGCGGCGCGGCGAGACCTTGGGCATCGTGGGCGAATCGGGCTCCGGTAAATCCACCGTGGCGCGCTGCATTGCCCGGCTGATCGATCCCTCCGAAGGCAGCGTCAAATTGATCGGCGAGGAAATCGCCACGCTCTCTGCCAGCGCGTTGCGCCCTTATCGCCGGCGCATCCAGATCGTGTTTCAGGATCCCTATCGCTCGCTCAACCCGCGCCGCACCATCGGCAAGTCGCTGATCGAAGGCGCGCGTAATTTCGGCGTCTCGGATAAGGAAGCTTGGAGCCGAGCGCATGAATTATTGCGCCTGGTCGGCATCGATCCCTCCGCAGTCGATCGCTACCCGCATCAATTCTCCGGCGGCCAGCGTCAGCGCATCTGCATCGCCCGCGCGCTGATCGTCGAGCCCGAAGTGCTGATCGCCGACGAAGCGGTGTCGGCGCTCGATGTCTCGGTGCAGGCCCAGGTGCTGCGCCTGCTCGACGACATCCGCCAGCGCTTCAATCTGGCCATGCTGTTCATCACCCACGACCTTCGCGTGGCGGCGCAAATTTGCGACCGCGTGGCGGTGATG
>JBBSNV010000281.1:0-3886 GCA_038260375.1 Reyranellales bacterium | reverse complement strand
GCCATTATCGGCATCCTGGCGATGGCGGCGGCGGCCTCGTTCATCAAGCTGTGGCCCTACAATCTCACTTTGACCTTGGACAACTACCATTTCGAGAGCATGGATGGCGGCGGCTGGAAGGCTTACGGCAATTCCATCCGCATGGCGGTGTTCGTCGCCCTGGTCGGCACATTCTTCATTTTCGCCGGCGCCTACATGGTGGAAAAGACCCGGGGCCTGCATGTGCTGCGCGGCATCGTGCAATTCATGGCGGTGTTGCCCTTGGCCGTGCCCGGCCTGGCCTTGGGCCTGGGCTATATCTTTTTCTTCAACGCGCCGGGCAATCCGTTGAACTTCCTCTACGGCACCATGGGCATCCTGGTGCTGAACACGGCGGCGCATTTTTACACCGTGCCGCATCTGACCGCCGCCACGGCGCTGAAGCAACTCGACGGCGAGTTCGAATCGGTGTCGCAATCGCTCAAGGTGCCGTTCTACACGACGTTTGCCCGCGTCACTCTGCCGGTGTGTACGCCGGCCTTGCTCGATATCGGCATCTATTTGTTCCTCAACGCCATGACCACCACCTCGGCCGTGGTGTTCCTCTATTCGCCCGAGACGCCGCTGGCCTCGATCGCGGTGCTGAACATGGACGATGCCGGCGACGTGGCGCCCGCCGCCGGCATGGCCATGATGATCGTGGCCACCTCGGCCGGAGTGCGGCTGCTCTACGAGGGCCTGTCGTTCTTCATCCTGCGCCGCGCCCAGGCCTGGCGAAAACGCTAGCATAACCTTTGACATCCGCTTAATTATTGTATATACGATAATTGCCGATGAAGATCGAATTTGATCCCATCAAGCGTGGCGCCACCCTTCAAGCGCGCGGGCTCGATTTCGCAGATGCTGGCGTGGTGTTCGCGGCGAGAACCATCACCGTCCGGGACGCTCGACATGATTATGGCGAGGCGCGCTATATCACGGTTGGCGCCTTACGCGACAAGATCGTGGTGATGGTTTGGACCCCGCGCGACCAAGCGCGCCGTATAATCTCTATGAGGCATGCCAATGACAAAGAAACAGGTTTCTATCGCGCGACGATCTAAAAAGTTCGTCGATCCTGACGACGCACCCTCGCTCGATGCCGATTGGTTCAAGCGAGGCGAGATACGCGAGGGCGACCGTGTGATCCGGCCTGGTCGGCCGCCGCTTGAATCTCCCAAAGTGCTGATCAGCGTGCGACTGGATGCCGATGTGGTGCAGCGACTGCGTGCCAGCGGCACAGGCTGGCAATCGCGCCTCAATGACACCTTGCGTCGGTCTTTGGATCGCCAACCGGCCAAACGCGCGGGCCGTAAAGGCTAAAACGCCAGCGCGACGCTAGCGTTGCGCTGGCAAGAATTGCGCGGATAAGCACCCAGCCATTCGCCGATGCCGTGTCGCTCGCGCCCGGAACCTGCTTCACTGACGTCCTGACAAACCGGTGAGGCCACCATGCCGTCGCAACAGGAAAAAGCCGCGCACTTCGCCAAAATGCACCAGAGCGGCTGCTTCATCCTGCCCAATGCCTGGGACATCGGCAGCGCCGCCGTGATCGCCGAAGCGGGCTTCCAGGCGATCGCCACCACATCGGCCGGCGTCGCTTTTGCTTATGGCTTTCCCGACGGCGAATTCATCGGCCGCGACCGCATGCTGGAAATCTGCGGCGAGATCGCCCAGCGCCTGCCTGTGCCGGTCACCGCCGATCTGGAAGCGGGCTATGGCAGCGAACCCTCG
This sequence comes from Reyranellales bacterium, assembly GCA_038260375.1. Classification (GTDB taxonomy): domain Bacteria; phylum Pseudomonadota; class Alphaproteobacteria; order Reyranellales; family JAQSWP01; genus JBBSNV01. The sequence continues at coordinate 2,134 of JBBSNV010000281.1, read as the reverse complement.
GCCGTGGCCGAGACCGTGCGCCAGGCCATCGCCGCCGGCATCGTCGGCTGCAACATCGAAGATGCCGCCGCCGGCAAGCTGTTCGATTTCGATCTCTCGGTGGCGCGCATCAAGGCCGGCGTCGAAGCCGCCAAGCAAGCGGGCCTGCCCGACTTCGTGCTCAATGCCCGCACCGATCCCTATCTCAAGCGCTTCGGCACACAAGAGCAATGCTTCGACGAATCGGTGCGCCGCGCCAACGCCTATCTGGCGGTCGGCGCCAAATGCGCCTTCATCCCCGGCCCCAGCGGCGCCGACATCGCCACCAAACTGGCGCAGGCAGTCAAGGGGCCGATCAATCTATCGGGCGTGCTGGCCGGCAACTTGCCGCCGCTGGCCGAAGTGAAGCAGACCGGCGTGCGCCGCATCTCGCTGGGCGGCAGCCTGATGCAGGCCAGCTATGGCTTCCTGCGCACGACGATGAAGAAGTTGGCCACCGACGCCGCGACTTTCGATTACGCCAAGGACTCGGTCGGCCACGCCGAGTTCGGCGCGCTGATGCAAAAATATAAGACTTAGCTGGCGATAACCGAGAACACGCCGCTGGCACGGGCGATGCGCTTGCCGTCGACGGCGATGTAGCAATTGGCGAAGCCCAGCCGCTTGCCACGCGACACCACGCCTCGATGCCGCGCAGCGGCGGCAGACGATTAGGCATGGGTATTGTTTGTCATGCTGAGCGCAGCGAAGCACCCTGCGTCAACACATAGGTCTATCCCGCTGAGGCAAGTTCCTTCGCTTCGCTCAGGATGACGGAAATTCAGCGGCACGGCTTTTTGTCAAACATCATCGTTTCACATCGACCACGATCCTGCCGCGCACCTGGCCCTTGATGATCTGCGGCGCCAGCGTCGTCACCCGCGCCAACGGCACCACCTCAGTCATGGCGTCGAGCTTGTCGAGCGGCAGGTCGGTAGCCAAACGTCGCCAGGCTTCGATCCGCGGCGCCATCGGCAGCATTACCGAATCGATGCCGACCATGCTCACACCGCGCAGGATGAACGGCAGGATGCTACCGGGAAAACTGGCACCGCCGGCCAAACCGCACACCGCCGCCGCACCGCCGTACTTGATCTGCGCCAGCGCCTTGGCCAGCATCACGCCCGACACCGTGTCGACCACGCCAGCGAAACGCTCGGCCAGCAGCGGCCGATCCGGCGCGCCGACAATGTCCTGGCGCGACACGAAACTCTTGGCGCCCAGATCCTTGAGATAGGATTCGAGTTCGGGCCGACCGCTGCCCGCCACCACGTCGTAGCCGAGCTTGGCCAGGATCGCCACCGCCACCGAGCCCACGCCGCCCGCGGCACCGGTGACCAGGATCTCGCCCTTGTCCTTGGTCACGCCATGCTTCTCCAGCGCCATCACGCACAGCATCGAGGTGTAGCCCGCCGTGCCGATCGCCATCGCCCGCTTGGTCGAAATCGCGTCGGGCAGTTTGACCAGCCACTCAGCCTTTACCCGCGCCTTGGTGGCGTAGCCGCCCCAATGCAGCTCGCCGACGCGATAGCCGTTCAGCACCACGCGATCGCCCGGCTTGAAATTAGAGTTGTCGGACCGCTCGACCGTGCCGGAAAGATCGATGCCGCCGACATGCGGCCAAGTCTTCACCAGCCCGCCGCCGGTGGTCAGGACCAGCCCGTCCTTGTAGTTCAGGGTCGAGTAATCGACCTTCACCGTGACGTCGCCGGCCGGCAGGCGCGCCTCGTCCAACTCCTGGACCGTTCCCGCCACGCCCGATTCTCCTTTTTCCAGCAGCAGCGCCTTGAACATCACTCAACTCTCCCCTGGCAGCGTTTCCATGAATTGGAAGGGCTGGCCCGATGGCGTACCCAACAGCTCGTCGTCGCGCATAACGAAGCTTCCGGCGATCACCGTGGCGCGCGGCCAGCCTGTTACCGTCATGCCGTCGTAAGCGGTCCAGCCGGCCTTGCTGGCGATCCATTCGTTGGTGATTTCGCGCTTGGCTTTGAGATCGACGATGGTCAGGTCGGCGTCGTAGCCCACGCCGATGCGGCCCTTGCGCACCAGGCCGAAGATGCGCGCGGCGCCCGCCGAGGTCAGATCGACGAAGCGCTGCAGGGTCAGCCGCCCG
>JBBSNV010000280.1:0-3890 GCA_038260375.1 Reyranellales bacterium | reverse complement strand
CTGGCGATCGGTTACGCCATGAACCGCCCGGAAATCGCCAGCAAGTTGCTGAACGGCGTGTGCGAACCCGCCAGCAGCATCTTCACGCCGGCGACGTTCGGCTACGTGCCTAGCCTGAAGGTCATGCCGTTCGATCCAGCCAAGGCCAAAAAGATGCTGGCCGAAGCCGGCATCAAGCCGGGCAAGGAGATCACCTTCTCCATGCACACCGAATCGTTCGGATCGATGCCCAACGCGCCGCAGGTGCTTGAGGCTTTGGCCGGCAATCTCGAGGCGGTGGGCTTCAAAGTCACGCGCGAGCCTTACGACACCCAAGCCTGGCTGGCCATGATGCGCGCGGCCAAGCAGCCGATGGTGTTCTACGGCCCGTCCTCCATTCCCGACGACGGCGGCGAATTGGTCGAAGGTTGGTACAGCAAGACTTCGACCTGGTCGACCGGCAATATCGACGTGCCGGAATACAGCCAGATCTTCAAGGACCAGCTGGTCGCGGTCGATCTGAAGAAGCGCGAAGCGATGCTGCAGCACTTCGCCAAGCTGGAAGATCAGAACCGCGAATCGATCCCTCTGTTCTGGTGCAACACAACCTTAGCTGACGGTCAGCGCATCAATAAATGGACGCCGGCGGTCAGCAGCGCCTATCAGTTCAACCTGCAAAGTTTGGAACTGGCGAAGTAGTCCTCACCTCTCCCCTTGTGGGAGAGGTCGCGAGCGGGTGAGGGGTGAACACAGGCGATCTGTATAATTCACCCCTCACCCGCTCGTTCTTACGCTTCGCGTTGGAACGGCCGACCTCTCCCTCTAGAGGAGAGGTCAAAAAGCTAGGCCGGTTTTTTCTCTTTCGTCATCATCGCCTGCGCCATCTCCTTGAGCTGGCGCGTCTGCACTTTGCCGGTGCCGGCGGTGAGCGGCAGCTCGTCGAGCACCACGATCCGCTCCGGCCGTTTGTAATTCGATACCAGCGGGTGAACGAAGTCGGCCAGCTCGGCGGTATCGATCGTTGCGTTTTCGCGCGGCACCACGAAAGCGATGCCGATCTCGCCGGTGGTGGGGTCGGGGATGCCGACCACGGCGGCAGCGGCCACGGCGGGATGGCGCTTCAACACCGCTTCCACCTCTAAGGTCGAGACGTTGAAGCCGTTGTGTTTATAGCCGTCCTTCAGCCGCGAGATGAATTTGAAATTGCCGTCGGGCCGCTCGAAGCCGGCATCGCCGGTCTTGAACCAGCCGTTCGGCGCGGTGGCGGCCGCGGTCTCTTTCGGCTTGTTGTAATAGCCCGGCGTCACGCTATAGCCGCGCACCTGCATCTCGCCGATCTCACCCACCGGCAAGGGCTTGTTGGTGTCGGGATCGGCAATACGCACTTCGATATCGGGCATCGGCCGGCCATGCGAGTGGAGAAGCACCTCGCGAGAATCGCCCGGCACGCTGCGCAATGCCACGCTGGCCAGCTCACTCATGCCGTAGGTCGCGTACATCTCGCGCAGGCCCAGCTCGTCCATGGCGCGCGCCATCACATCGGGATCGTTGGTGACGATGGTGCCGGTACGCAGCTTGGCCAGCTTGAAGTCCCGGAAGCGGGGATGGCGCAGCATCTTTTCGAGCATGACCGGCATCAGATAGACCACGCTGCAGCCTTCGTCTTGGATTAGGCCCAAGGTCTTTTCTTCTTCGAAGCGGTCGTCGAGCACGATAGCCGAAGCATGCGTCCACATGGTCAGCACGCCGTTGACGTTGGACATGATGCCGAATAACGGCATCACCAGATAAAGCTTGTCGTCGATGGTCTGGCCAAAGCGTGGACCGTGATCGTAAGCCTTGCGCCATACATTTTGCGTCAGCACCACGCCTTTAGGCAGCGCGGTGGTGCCGGAGCTGTAAACGATCAGCGCTGGCGCATCGATATCGGTTTCGATCGCGGGGATCGGCAGATCGGCCGGCGCGGGCGTCGACCAATCGGTCACGCCGCTCAAATTGGCTGGCGCCTTATCGAGGCTGATGACGTGACGCAGTTCGGGGAACGCCACGCAGCGCAGCGCACTCGGTTTGGCGGTCGCCAGTTCGGGACACAGTCTGGCGATGTCGCCCAGGAAATCGCGGAAGCCGCCCGGGCCCGGCACCAGCAAAGCGCGCGTATCGGATTGGCGCAGTTGGTAATCGATTTCGTCCTGGATCAGCCGCGTGTTGAAGAACACCGCGACGCAGCCCATTTGCGCCGCGCCCAGCCAGTACCAGATCGCTTCGGGACGGTTGGGCATCCAGATGCCGACCTTGTCCTGCTTCTTTAATCCCAACGACGCCAACCGCGCCGCGGCGTGATCGATCGCTTGTTTGACCTGGGAAAAATTCCAGCGCTTACCCTGGAAGATCAGCGCCTCGCGTTGGCCGAATTGCTCGGCCAGCAGCGCCACCGATTGGCCGTAAGTCTTGCCCCTGAACGGATTTACATTCGACGGATTCATTTCAGTACTCAACGCAGATGACAGGCGGCCCAATGTCCTGGTTTGATTTCGCGGAATTCCGGCACATCGATCTTGCAACGATCGAACGCCAACGGGCAGCGCGTGTGGAAGCGGCAGCCGCTGGGCGGCGAGATCGGCGAAGGCACGTCGCCCTTTAAGATGATGCGCGTCTTGCGCGTCTTCTTGGGGTTGGGCAGCGGCACCGCCGACAGCAGCGCCTCAGTGTAAGGATGCAGCGGATTGGCAAACAGTTCGCGGCAATCGGCCAGCTCGACGATCTTGCCCAGATACATCACCGCGATGCGGTGGCTGATGTGTTTCACCACCGACAGGTCGTGGGCGATGAATAGATAGGACAGGCCGAATTCGGCCTGCAAATCGGTCATCAAATTGATCACCTGCGCCTGCACCGAAACGTCCAGCGCCGAGACCGGCTCGTCGCCGATGATCAGGCTGGGACCCAGCGCTAAAGCGCGGGCAATGCCGATGCGCTGGCGCTGGCCGCCGGAGAATTCGTGCGGATACTTGCTCATCTGGTCGGGCCGCAGGCCAACCCGGCGAAACAGCTCGGCGACGCGATGGCTTCTTTCGTCGCCACTGGCGATGCCATGCACGGTGAAGGGTTCGCCGACGATGTCGCCGGCAGTCATGCGCGGGTTGAGCGAGGAGAACGGGTCCTGGAAGATGATCTGCATCTGCCGGCGATAGGGCTGCATCTGTCGCCGCGACAGCTGGGCGATGTCCTTGCCCTCGACCCTGATCGCACCGGCGCTGGGCTCGATGAGCTTCATGACGGTGCGGCCGATAGTCGATTTGCCGCAGCCCGATTCGCCCACCAGGCTGAGCGTCTCGCCGTGATCGATATGGAACGACACCCCGTCAACGGCCTGGACGTACTTGGTGTTGCGGCCGAACCAGCCTTTGCTGGCGCGGAAGTATTTCTTCAGGCCTTCGACCTGCAGCAGCGGCACGCGCTTGGCTGGAGCGGAGGGGGCGGTGGGTTGCGGCGAAGCGGTCATCATATGCTCTTCAAAATTCGCGTTCGATGGGACGTTAGCGGGGCGGCTGCGGGCTGTTCCAGCAGGCCGCCCAGTGCCGCGGCTTTTTCTGTTCCAATGGCGGCACTTCGCTTCGGCAGATGTCGCTGGCCAACGGGCAACGCGGGGCAAATGAGCAGCCTGGCGGCAGGTCCGACAGCGCCGGCACCGTGCCTTCGATGGCATAAAGTCGCCGCCGTGGCGCGTTGGGATCGTCGAAATCCATGCCGGGAATGGCCTGCAGCAGACCCTGCGTATAGGGATGAACCGGGTCGTCAAACAGATCCTGTACGTCGGCTTCCTCGACTTTGCGCCCGGCATACATCACCGCCACGCGATCGGCGGTCTCGGCGATAACGCCCAGATCGTGCGTGATCATGATGATGGCGGT
>JBBSNV010000279.1:0-3907 GCA_038260375.1 Reyranellales bacterium | reverse complement strand
CGAACGGGGCCAACCTCAACACCGGCAAGGAGATGCCGAGCAATTCGCGCCGTTCCGGCTCAGGCATGCGCTCGATCTGATCCGGCGCCACCAGCTCGACCAGCAAAACGATCGGCGCTTGTTGCGTCATCTGCAGCCCGGACAGTTTGACGATGCCCATGCCGCGCATTTCGATCTTGCCCAGCAAGGTGGCAGGCGCGCTGGCCATCAAGCGACCGGCCTTGACCGATAACACGGTCTGATCGTCGGCGATCAATCGAGCCTCGCCATCAATGAGGCGCAACGCCAAATCGGATTTGCCGCTGCCCGACGGGCCGGTCAGCAGCACGCCGGAGCGGCCGATGGCGATGGCGGTGGCGTGAATCGTGGTCATCGCCGCGGAGCGTGATCTGCCATGCGTGCGAGGTCAATCGCCTCAGGTCAATCGCCCCAAATCAATCGCCCCAAATCAATCGCTCCAAATCAATCGCCCGTGCTTGACACGATGCAGCGCCGGGGGCTTTGTGGGTCGCGTCGCTCGGCTTTTCTTAAATTGCCACTCTTCATCGCCATTCATGGACATCGCCCTCCAAGTCGCCACCATCCTGGCGCCTATCTTCATCATCGCCGGCGTGGGCTATGGCTGGGCGCGTATCGGCATGCCGTTCGACAACGAGATGGTTACCTCGCTGGTGACCAACCTCGCCACGCCCTGCCTGATCTTCGCCACCCTGGCCAATCTCGAAGTCAGTCCCGGCGCTTTCGGCGAAATCGCTTTCGGCGCAATCCTGTGCGGCGTTTGTTTCGCCATTCTGGGCCGCATCGTTTTGGGCTTTCTAAAGCTGCCGTCGCATTCCTATTTGCCGGCGCTGATGTTTCCCAACACCGGCAATCTGGGATTGCCGCTGTGCCTGTTCGCTTTCGGCCCGGCCGGACTTGCCCTGGGCTTGAGCGTTTTCACCGTGGCCTCGTTCACCCAGTTCACCATCGGCATCGCGCTGGCTGCGGGCGAATGGTCACTCAAGCGCCTGCTGCGCACGCCGATCATCTACGCGCTGATCGCGGCCTTGATCTTCATGTTGACCGGCACGCCGGCGCCCAAATGGCTGCAAAACACCACCGTGTTGATGGGCGGCGTGGCCATCCCGCTGATGCTGTTCGCGCTGGGCGTTTCGCTAGCGCAGCTGCGGGTAACGCGTTTGCCACTGGCCTTGGGATTGTCGATCGTGCGCGTGGCCGGCGGTTTTGCCATCGGCTGGGGCGTCGCTACCGCCCTCAATCTCGACAGCGCGCAGCGCGGCGTGCTGATGATCCAGGCCACCATGCCGACCGCGGTGTTCAATTATCTGTTCGCCATGCGCTACCGCCGCCAGCCGGCCGACGTGGCCGGCATTATCGTGATGTCGACCTTGATCGTGTTCGCGATCTTGCCGTTGCTGTTGCTGCTGGTATTGCCAGGATCAGATAATTTGTCAGACGCCTTCACGCCACCGGCAAAGTGACGGTGAAGCGCGCACCCAGCACCTTGCCCCCGGTGTTGCGGCGGTTGGCGACCACGATACTGCCCTCATAGGTCTCGACGATCTGCTTGGCGATCGATAGGCCCAACCCAGAATGTTTGCCGAACTGTTCCGCCGCCGGGCGTTCGCTGTAAAAGCGATCGAAGATCGCCCCCAGCTTGTTGTCGGGAATGCCCGGCCCATTGTCCTCGACCGCGACGATGACCAGGCCGCCGTCATGCGCCAAAGTCACCGTCACCTTGGCGTCCGGCGGGCTGAACGACAGCGCGTTCTCGATCAGATTGGCGAACACCTGGCTGTAGCGGCCCTCATGGCCGCGCACCTGGAACGGCGGCTTGCCCTGAGTAATCAGCTCGACCGCCACTTTCTGTTCCAATGCCTGCCCGCGATAGATGCCGAGCATGTTCTGCAGCAGATCGGCCAGATCGATCGGCGTCAAATCGGCGCGCATCAGTTCGGCATCCAGCCGCGAGGCGCGCGAGATGTCGCTGATCAGCCGGTTCAGGCGATTGACGTCGTCCAGCACGATCGCCATCAGCTTGGTGCGCTGCTCGGGGTTTTCGATGCGCGCGGCCGTCTCGACCGCCGAGCGCAACGAGGTCAACGGGTTTTTAAGCTCATGCGCCACATCGGCGGCGAAGCTTTCGATCGCACCCATGCGTTTCCACAAAGTATTGGTCATCTCATGCAAGGCCAGCGACAGATCACCGATCTCGTCGCGCCGCTCCGACAGATCGGGGATGGTGGGCTCGCCGCCGTCACTGGACCGTACGCGCTGCGCGGCCGCCGCCAATAGCCTGATCGGTCGTGCGATGGTGCCCGCCAGATAGAGCGACAGCAGCACCGTGGCGATCAGCGCCACCAACGAGACTTTCAAGATGTCGAGGCGTACCTGACGCAGGCTGGCCGCCACCGTGGCATCGTCATGCGACAGCATCAGCGCGCCCAGCACCTCCTTGTAACGCTGCACCGGCACCGCCACCGAAAGAATACGCCGGTCACGCCGGTCGGTGCGGATGGCGCTGGCCGCTCCGCCGCGCAGCGCGATCACCACCTCTTCGTAATCGCGCGCCAACTGCACCGCCGATTCGCTGTAGGCCGGATAGCTACGCCGGCGATAGGCCAAGATCGAATCGAACCAATCGCCGATGCCGTCGATCCAGTCGGCCGGCGACCAGCCATGCGGCGGCGGCAATTCGGTAACTTCGATGCGCTGCAAGCCCAATCCCGGCAAATTTAGCGAATCCGCCACCAATTCGTTGGTGCTCATGAACAGCCGCGCCCGCACGCCAGTCGGCTGCACCAGCCGCACCACCATCTCGCGCGACAATTCCGGATCGAGCCGCTGGTTGGTGGCCGATAGGCCGCGCGTCGCGCCTTCGCCCAGACCGGCGGCGACGATCTCGGCCTGCACGCGCAGAGCGGAGATTTCGCTTTCCAGCAATTCCTGCTCGTACTGATCGAGGAAGAACACGCCGCCGATCAGCATGGCCAGCGGCAGCATGTTGAGCACCAGAATGCGCCGCGTCAGCGGCGAGAAGCGCCGTTTCTTGACGCGACGTAGGCGGCGCGAAATGGTGTTGATGATGTCCGGTGACGCTACGGGCGACGCGGGCGTGATTCCGGCATCGGATTCCGCCGCCGGCGCGCGGCCCGACGGCTTTGGGCCCGACGGCTTTGGGCCCGACGGCTTTGGACCCGACTGCAGCGGCGGCGCAATCAAGGTTGCCTCGTCGAACGACGCCGCGTCCGGCTTGCCCATTTCGGACTGGCCAGTCTCGGACTGGCCAGCCTCGGACTGGCCCGTATCAGCTTTCGCGGTAGCGATAGCCGATACCGTAGAGGGTTTCGATTTGGTCAAAGTCGCCGTCGACCTCGCGGAACTTCTTGCGCAGCCGCTTGATGTGGCTGTCGATGGTGCGGTCGTCGACATAGATTGTCTCGCCATATGCCGCGTCCATCAACTGATCGCGGTTCTTGACATGGCCCGGCCGCTCGGCCAGCGACTTCAGGATCAGGAATTCGGTCACGGTCAGCGCCACCGATTTTTCCTTCCAGGTGCACAGATGGCGCGACGGATCGAGGATCAACTCGCCGCGGATGATGGCATCGGTCGCCTTCGCGCCCTTCTCGCCGCCGGCATCGGAGCGCCGCAACAGCGCGCGAATGCGTTCCAGCAACAGCCGCTGCGAGAACGGCTTGGTAATGTAATCGTCCGCGCCCATGCGCAGGCCCAGCACCTCGTCGATCTCGTCGTCTTTCGAGGTGAGGAAGATCACCGGCAGGGCCAAGGTCTTGCGCAGCCGGTTGAGCAGCTCCATTCCGTCCATGCGCGGCATCTTGATGTCGAGAATGGCGAGATCGGGCGGCTCGGCCGTAAGACCCTCCAACGCCGCGACGCCGTCGTT
>JBBSNV010000278.1:0-3918 GCA_038260375.1 Reyranellales bacterium | reverse complement strand
TAGCGTTCAACAGTCAGGCAGCAGGCGATGAGTTTCCTCCGCCGCGAGGACATTACCGAGGAGCGCATCGCAGCCTGGATCGCGGAAGGCAAGAAGCTCGGCTACAAGGGCTATATGACGCGCCAGCAGCGCGAGGCTTCGCGCCGCCGCTTCCTGTCCAAGCTGCACCGCACCGATCCCCTATGGATTTTCGGCTACGGCTCGTTGATGTGGGCTCCAGCCTTCGACCATGCCGAACGCGCGCCGGCCATGCTGCATGGCTGGCATCGGAGTTTTTGCTTCTGGACCGCGATGGGGCGGGGCACGCCGGCCATGCCGGGCCTGATGCTCGCTCTGGAGCGGGGCGGGCAATGCCAGGGCGTGGCCTATCGCATCGCGCCATCGAAAGTGCACAGCGAAACCGAAGTGGTGTGGCGGCGCGAAATGATCAGCGGCGTTTATCGGCCGCAATGGGTCACCGTGAGCACGGCCAAAGGCCCGCGCCCGGCCGTGACGTTCGTGATCAATCGCGGCCACCAGCTTTATACCGGGCGCATCTCGCGCCAGAAGGTGGCGCATCACATCGCCTTTGCCGAAGGCCGCAATGGCACCTGCCGCGATTATCTGTCCAACACCATGGCGCATCTGACCCAACTCGGCATCGTCGATCGCGACATGAAGGAATTGTCGCGCCTGGTGCGCCATCTGCGCGCCGACATGCCGCCGATGGAAGTGCGGCCCGGACAGACTCCGGGTCAAAATCCTACTCCCAACCCGCAGCAGGAAGCGACGCTGGCCGCCAGCCAGAATACCGGTCGCGATGTCGCTTAAGGGTTCGGTCGCGGCGTGGCGCAAGCTGCCGCTGGTGCTGCGCGGCATATTGTGGATCGCCTTGTCCGGCCTGTTGTTCACGATGTTGAACGCGCTGATGCGCAAGCTGGTGGTCGGACCTGACGCGCTCAACCCCATCGTCGCTGGGTTTTGGCGTTATGGCTTCGGCGCGCTGGCGGTTCTGCCGGCATTGTTGCGCTACGGCCGCGTTGCCTTTCACACCACGCATCCGCTCAGTCACGTCATTCGCAGTTTCATCCACGCGCTGGGCTTTGCGGTGTGGTTCCTCGCCTTGCCGCTGATCCCGATCGCCGAGACGACCGCTCTGGGTTTCACCACGCCGCTGTTCATCACCATCGGCGCCGTGCTGTTCCTGGGCGAGAAGGTCGGCATCCGGCGGGTCAGCGCCGTGATCATCGGCTTCGTCGGCACCTTGATCATCATCCGCCCGGGTTTTGCCGACCTTTCGCAAGGCTCGCTGCTGATGCTGGCGACGGCGCCGCTGTTTGCCGCCTCCAACCTGATGGCGAAAGCCATCGCCAGCACCGATCGGATCACCGCCATCGTCGGCTGGCAGTCGACCGTGATCACCCTCTGCATGTTCATCCCGGCGCTGTTTTTCTGGCAGTGGCCGAGCTGGGAGCAATTCGGCTGGCTGGTGCTGGGCGGCCTGCTCGGCACCGCCGGGCACTTGACCCTGAGCCAGAGCTATAAAGCAGCCGACATCACCGCGCTGCAGCCGATCGGCTTTTTGCAGCTGGTGTGGGCCACCATGCTGGGCTTCCTGATGTTCGGCGATCATCCCGATCTGTGGACTTGGATTGGGGCTGCGGTGATCTTTATCTCCAATACCTATATCTCGCATCGCGAAGTGGTGCGGCGCGGCAAGTCCGATTTGACCGGCGGCGTGCCGCCAACTCCCCAATGATTCGGGCCGCAATGATCGGGCCGCAATAGATGGCAGAGTTGCGCCACGCGGCATGGCGCAGCCCGCTATCGCCGCTATAGTCGCGGCCGATGGAAATTCCCCTGAAGTTTGCCGCCGCACGCTCCCGCCTGGGATCGGCCTTCGCGCGCCTGCCGCCTTCGGTGCAGGGGCTGTGCTGGGTGTTTTTCGCCGGCATCTTGTTTGCGCTGCTCAACGCCACTTTGCGTTACGTGTCGCTGCACTTGCCGCCGATGATGACGTCGTTCCTGCGGTTTTGCTTCGGCCTGCTGGTGATCGCGCCCATTGTATTGCGTAACGGCTGGGGCGTGTTCCGCACCGCGCGGCCTTCCATGCAGATCGGGCGCAACGTGATCCATGCCGCCGCTTTCGGCATCTGGTACACCGCGCTGCCCCTGATCCCGCTGGCCGAGATGACGGCGATCGGCTTTACAGGTCCGCTGTTCATCACCATCGGCGCGTTTTTGTTCCTGCACGAGGAAGTGCGCTGGCGGCGCTGGGCCGCGGTGGCGGTGGGCTTCGCCGGCTGTTGGCTGATCGTGCGTCCCGGTTTCGCCACGGTCTCGCACGGCACCTTGCTGATGCTGGCGGCGGTGCCGGTGATCGCCGCCTCGCAGCTGATCGCCAAGGTGCAGACCAAATCGGATTCGCCCAACACCATCATCTGCTGGCAGACCTGCCTGATGATCTTGTTCTTCTTTCCGCCGGCGCTGTTGGTGTGGCAATCGCCGACCTGGCACGAGCTGGGCCTGCTGGCGATCGCCGGCGTGCTGGGCACCTCGGCCAATATGTGCCTGGTCAAAGCCTATAAGGTGGCGGAGATCTCGGCGCTGCAGCCGCTCACCTTCCTCAACATCGTCTGGGCCTCGATCATGGGCTATCTGGTGTTCACCGACACGCCCGATCTGTGGACTTATATTGGCTCGGCGGTGATCGTGGCCAGCACCACCTATATCGCCCGCCGCGAAGCGCGCGCCCAGCGTGAGGCGGTGGTGGACGCCACGCCTTAACGTCACCGAAAAGATCGCATGAAAGATCCATCTGTGGCGAAGCTCTTATCGCCTCGCCCCGTTTTTAGCCGGGAGAGGCGACGAGCGAAGCGAGTGGGTGAGGGGCGTGTTTATTGACGTTAATGCCCCTCACCCTCCCATCGCTCTGCGACGGGCCCCTCCCTCGCCCCGCTAAAGCGGGGAGAGGTGACATGAATGCGCTCGATGTAGACGCCGTGCCTTGAGCGGCAAGCAACGCCTGCTACACTCCCGCAACAAAAAAGGGGAGCGAGATGGCAGGACGGGTTGAAGGCAAGGTGGCGCTGATCACCGGCGGCGCATCGGGACTGGGCGAAAGCGCTGGCCTGCTGCTGGCGCAGGAGGGCGCCAAGGTGGCGATCGCCGATATCGACGAAGCTAAAGGCCGCGCGCTGGTCGAGCGCATCGGCAAGGCCGCCCATTTCATCAAGCTCGATGTCACCAGCGAGGAGCAATGGATCGCGGCCATCGCCGAGACGGTCAAGCAGTTCGGCGCGCTTCAGGTGCTGGTCAATTCCGCTGGCATCGGCCTGACCAAGACGGTGGAAGACATCACCTTGGAGGAATGGCGGCGCGTCCACGCCGTCGATCTGGAAGGCGTGTTTCTGGGCTGCAAGTACGGTGTGAAGGAGATCAAGCGGCACACCGGAAAACTCGGCGGCTCGATCATCAACATTTCGTCGATCTCCGGCATCATCGCCGGCGCCAACATGGCGGCCTATAACTCGGCCAAGGCCGGCGTGCGGCTGCTGAGCAAGTCCGTCGCGCTGCATTGCGCCAAGTCGGGTTACAACATCCGCTGTAACTCGGTGCATCCCACCTTCATCGACACGCCGATCTTGGATCGTCACCGCAAGCGCTTCGGCGACGAAGTGATGGCGCAGAAATTCGGCAAGCAAGTGCCGATCGGCCGCTTGGGCAAGCCCAACGAAGTGGGCTACGGCATTCTCTATCTGGCGTCCGATGAATCGAGCTTCACCACCGGCTCGGAGCTGATCATCGACGGCGGCATCAGCGCGATGTGATGACCACGAGGATTAGACTATGAGCGTGTTGGTCATTTCGCAGGACAAGATTTCGTCCAAGCTGGTCGAGCTGTTCGCCAGCCAGGTGCCGGGCAACACATTCCATTTG
>JBBSNV010000277.1:0-3929 GCA_038260375.1 Reyranellales bacterium | reverse complement strand
TCGGCCGGCGCTATCGTTACCGCATCATCAACCGCATGGCGCCACTGACGGTCGATCTGCACCGCGCCTGGCGGGTCAAGCGGCCGCTCGACGACCGCGCCATGCATCAGGCGGCGCAGCTATTGGTCGGGCATCACGATTTCTCGGGCTTCCGCTCCTCGATGTGCCAGGCCAAATCGCCGCTGCGCACTTTGGAGCGGCTCGACGTGATGCGGCAGGGCGAGGAGATCGTGATCGAAGCCGATGCGCGCTCGTTCCTGCACAACCAGGTGCGCATCATGGTCGGCACCTTGAAGCGGTTGGGCGAGGGCAGGTTTAGCGAGCAGCGCATCAGCGCCGCGCTGGAATCGGGCAAGCGCGAGGAGGCCGGCCCGACCGCGCCGCCGGATGGGCTTTACTTGACCGAGGTGATTTATCCTTAGGTACCGCCGGGAATGAAGGGCTGCAGCAAGCTGGCGTTGACGTATTGCAAAGTCAGCGACAGGGCCAAGGACAGCAGCACCACCATCGCCGCCAGGGGCCGCTCCAGTTCGAAGGCGATGCGGGCGATGCGATACTGGTAGAACAGCGACAGGCCCAAGGCGCCAAGCTGCAGGAAGGCCGCGCCGCCTGGCGACAGCAGGCTGGACAGGGCGATCACCGTCAGCCACAGCGCGCCGAGCAGCACCTGGGCGTAGTTGTAAGCGATCGTGAAGGAAGCAAATTGCGGGATGCGACCGCGCCGCAAGGCGATCTCGCTCAGCACCGCCGGCAGCAACAGCCAATCGAGAACGTAGATGCCGGCTTCCAGCAGCACGGCCTGGGCGGGGATCGGGTCGATACCCAGCTCGGTTAGGTTGATCGCCACCAGCAGCGCTTGCAGCGGCGCCAACAGCAGGATCAACCAAAACGAGCGCCAGAAGCCGTGCGGCGAGAGGTCGAAGCACAGCATGGCGCTGCGGTCGGCCCGCACCAGGCGCCAGGCGCCGACGATTCCCAGCGCCAGCTCGCGACCGCTCAGCATGAAATCACGCGAAGAACCGCTCGAGGATCAGGCGATATACTTTGCCCAGCGCCGCCAAATCGGCCACCGCGGCGCGCTCGTCGACCTTGTGCATGGTCTGGCTGACCAGGCCGAACTCGACCACCGGGCAATAGGCGCGGATGAAACGCGCATCGGACGTGCCGCCGGTGGTGGAAAGTTCCGGCGTGGCGCCGACCGTGTCGCGCACCGCGTTGCTGACCAATTCCGACAAGGCGCCGGGCGGGGTGAAGAACGCCTCGCCGCTGACCCGCCAGGTGAGATCGTAACGTCCGCCTACTTGATCGAGCCGTTGTGTGACCCACTGCTTCAGACTGGCCGAAGTGTGGCCGTCGTTGAAGCGGATGTTGAAGGCGGCGGTGGCTTGCGCCGGTATCAAATTGTTGGTCTTGTTGCCGACATCGGCGGTGTAGAACTGCAATGACGACGCCTCGAAATGCTTGTTGCCATTGTCCAGCGGTTCGGCGGTCAGGCCGGCGATCATCTTGCCCAGGCGATGCACCGGATTGTCGGCCAGATGCGGATAGGCGATATGGCCTTGAATGCCGTGCACGGTGAGCCTGCCGGTCATGCTGCCACGCCGACCGATCTTGATCATGTCGCCGAATTTGTTCTTGTTGGACGGCTCGCCCACTACGCAGGCGTCGAACTTCACGCCCTCGCGCGCCAGCTGTTCCAACATTTTGCGCGTGCCGTTGACGGCATCGCCTTCTTCGTCGCCGGTGATCAGCAGCGAAATCGTGCCGCGTTTTAAGCTGGCAGCGAACGGCGCCGCTGCGGCCAGGAAGGTGGCGATGGCGCCTTTCATGTCCGAAGCGCCGCGGCCATAGATGGTGCCGTCGATCAACTCGGCTCCGAAGGGATCGACGGTCCAGGCCTTGCGGTCGCCCACCGGCACGACATCGACATGGCCGGCGAAACAGAAATGCGGAGGCCCGCTGCCGATGTTGGCATAGAGATTGGCCACCGGCTCGGTGCCGGCCTCGCTGAAATCCATGCGCCGACAGGTGAAGCCCGATTTCTCCAGCGCCGCCTGCAGCACGCCGAGTACGCCCGCTTCGAGCGGCGTGATACTGGCGCAGCGGATCAAAGCGCGCGTCAGCTCGACGGCGTCGATCGCTTTATGGTGGGCGGTATCGGGCATCAGTCGCGCAGCAGGTCGTTGATCGAGGTCTTCGAACGCGTGCGTTCATCGACCGTCTTCATGATCACCGCACAATAGGTCGAGGGCTTGCCCGGCCCGCCTGGCAGATTGCCCGGCACCACCACCGAATAGGCCGGGATGCGCCCGACATGGATTTGGCCCGAGGCGCGATCGACGATCTTGGTGGTGGCGGAAATGAACACGCCCATCGCCAACACCGAACCGGTCTCCATGATTACGCCTTCGACCACTTCGGAGCGCGCACCGATGAAGCAATTGTCTTCGATCACCACCGGGTTGGCCTGCAGCGGCTCGAGCACACCGCCGATGCCGACGCCGCCCGACAGATGGCAGTTCTTGCCGATTTGAGCGCAGGAGCCGACCGTGGCCCAGGTATCGACCATGGTGCCGCTATCGACGTAGGCGCCGAGATTGACGAAGCTCGGCATCAAGATCACGCCCGGCGCGATATAGGCACTGCGGCGCACCACAGAGCCCGGCACGGCGCGGAAGCCGGCGCCAGCGAAGCGCTTGGCATCCCAGCCGGCGAATTTGGACGGCACCTTGTCCCACCAATTGCCATCGCCCAGGCCGGGGAACGCGGCGCCGCCTTCCATCAAGACGTTGTCGTAAAGCCGGAACGACAGCAGCACGGCTTTCTTCAGCCACTGATTGACGTGCCACCCGCCGCCGATTTTTTCCGCGGTCCGCATTTTGCCGCTGTCGAGGCCTTCCAACGCAGCTTCCACGGCGTCGCGGATCTCGCCTTTGGTGCTGGTGTTGACGCCATCGCGGGCGTCCCAGGCAGCGTCGATGATCTTCTGCAAGCTGTTGGCGTCGTTCATTTTTCCGGCAATCCCCAGGGTTTTTCGGCCGGCGGACGATGCGGCTGCAAGCCCGAGGAGTCAATAACGTCGGTTGAGACTATCCAGGTTGGGCGAGATAGCTCTCCAACCACTCCACCACGTCGTCGGTCTCGTGGTGGATATGGGCTTTGTCGCCGCCCGATTGCTCGTGCCGCACCAGGCTCTCGGGCGTGCGCACCCAGACCGTCGCCATGCCCATGTCATGCGCCGGTTTGAGGTTATGCGCCATGTCGTCGAGCATGATGGCTTTGCGCGGGTCGATGCCGTGCTCGGCGATCATTTGGTCGTAAACCGCGCGTTCGGGCTTGGGGATATAGGCCGAGGCCACGATGTCGAAAATGCCGTCGAAATGATGGCTGACGCCCAACCGGTCCATGATGCGTTGGGCATGCGGCACGGTGCCGTTGGTGAAGATCACCTTGCGGCCGGGCAGTTGGGTGAGCGCATCGTTGAGCGCCGTGCTGGGTTCGACGCCGGAAACGTCGATGTCATGCACGTAATGCAGGAATTCGTCCGGCGGGCAATCGTGCACCAGCATTAGGCCGCGCAAGGACGTGCCATGGGCGCGCCAGTATTCTTTCTGCAGGCGCCGCGCCTCGACCCGATCCACCTTGAGGTAATTCGCCATGAACTGGCCGATGCGCTCATCGACCTGGGCAAACAGATTGCAACGCGCGGGATACAGCGTGTTGTCGAGATCGAACACCCAGGTGTCGTATTTCATCGCGATACCATTCTTCATAAACCTCTCCCCGTTTACGGGGAGAGGAAGCGAGCGTGAGCGAGCAGGTGAGGGGCGTGTTCATTGGAGCAAGATGCCCCTCACCCTCCCAGCGCGCAGCGATGGGCCCCTCCCTCTCCCCGCTAAAGCGGGGCGAGGTGTTTTCAAGCCCGCTTG
>JBBSNV010000276.1:0-3935 GCA_038260375.1 Reyranellales bacterium | reverse complement strand
TGGGGTACGTGGCGTTCTACGCCGTGGGCGCTTACACCTACGCGCTGCTGTCGACGCAATTCGGTTTCACCTTTTGGTCGGCGCTGCCCTTGGCCGGCATGATGGCTGGCACGCTTGGCATCTTGCTGGGCTTTCCGGTGTTGCGCCTGCGCGGCGACTACCTCGCCATCGTGACCTTGGGCTTCGGCGAGATCATCCGCATCATCCTGCTGAACTGGGGCGCCGTGACCAGCGGTCCCAAAGGCATTTCGGGCATCCCGCGGCCGTCGTTCTTCGGTCTGCCGTTCACTGCCGATGCTCCCGAAGGCACCACCTCGTTCAGCGATTTTTTCGGCCTCGATTACTCCTCGCTCCATCGCATCATTTTTCTCTACTACCTGATCTTGATCCTGGCGTTGATCACCAATGCCTTTACCCAGCGCATCCGCCGATTGCCCGTGGGCCGCGCCTGGGAGGCGTTGCGCGAGGACGAGATCGCCTGCAAAGCGCTGGGCATCAATCCGACCAGCACCAAACTCACGGCCTTTGCCATCGGCGCCATGTTCGGCGGTTTCGCCGGTTCCTTTTTCGCCACACGTCAGGGCTATATCAGCCCAGACAGCTTCACTTTCATCGAATCGGCGGTGATCCTGGCCATCGTCGTGCTGGGCGGCATGGGCAGCCAGGCCGGCATCGTGTTGGCGGCGGCGCTGTTGGTGCTGCTGCCCGAGATCGCGCGCCAATTCGCCCTGTTCCGCATGCTGGCGTTCGGCGCGGCCATGGTGCTGATCATGATCTGGCGGCCGCAAGGGCTGCTGTCGTATCGTGAGCCGACCATCAAGTTGCCGCCCAAGCCCGGCACGGCGTCATGACGGGCGCCGGCATAAGCGACGCAAGCGCTTCGCCCTTGCTGCAGGTCGAGCATCTGACCATGCGTTTTGGCGGCTTGGTGGCGGTGGACGACGTGTCCTTCACCGCGCCGCAGCGCGCCATCACTGCGGTGATCGGGCCCAACGGTGCGGGCAAGACCACCGTGTTCAACTGCATCGCCGGTTTCTACAAGCCCAGTGTCGGGCGGCTGACGGTCAATCTCGGCCAACGTCAATTCCTGCTCGAGCGCATGCAAGGGCACAACATCGCCAAGCATGCGCGCGTGGCCCGGACCTTCCAGAACATCCGCCTGTTCCCGCGCATGACGGTGTTGGAAAACCTGATCGTGGCGCAACACAACAAGCTGATGTTGGCCTCGGGCTATACGTTCCTGGGCCTGGTCGGTTGGCCGGGCTATCGCCGCGCGGAAAAAGAGGCAGTCGAGCGGGCGCGTTACTGGCTCGAGCAGACGCATTTGACCGAATTCGCCGATCAACCGGCCGCCAGCCTGCCTTATGGCGGGCAGCGGCGGTTGGAGATCGCGCGCGCCATGTGCACGCAGCCGGCCTTGCTGTGCCTGGACGAGCCGGCCGCCGGCCTTAACGCTCGCGAATCGCATGCACTTAACGAGTTGTTGGTGTTCATCAAGCAGGAGCATGGCTGCGGCGTGCTGCTGATCGAGCACGACATGAGCGTGGTGATGCAAATCTCCGATCACATCGTGGTGCTGGATTACGGCAAGAAGATCGCCAGCGGCTCGCCCGCCGAGGTGCGCGCCAATCCCGACGTGATCCGCGCCTATCTGGGCGACGATGCCGAGCAACAATCGGGAGCCGCCTGATGCTGTCGATCCAGGGCGTTCACACTTTCTACGGCGCGGTGCATGCGCTGAAAGGCGTCGATCTGGAAGTCGGCAAGGGCGAGATCGTGGCGCTGATCGGCGCCAACGGCGCGGGCAAATCGACCTTGCTGATGACCATTTGCGGCAATCCCCCGCCGCGCTCCGGCGCGATCGTATTGGATGGCGAGAACATCGTCGGTGTGCCGACCCATCTGCTGGTGCGGCGCGGCATGTCGCATGCGCCCGAAGGCCGGCGCATCTTCCCGCGTATGACGGTGCTGGAGAATCTGCGCTTGGGCGCGGTAGCCAGCCAGCCGCAATATTTCGACCAGGATGTCGAGCGCGTGTTCGGGCTGTTTCCACGCCTGAAGGAGCGGCGCGAGCAGCGCGGCGGCACTTTATCGGGAGGCGAGCAGCAGATGCTGGCCATCGCGCGCGCCCTGATGAGCCGGCCGCGCGTGCTGTTGCTCGACGAGCCGTCGTTGGGTTTGGCGCCGCTGGTGGTGAAGCAGATCTTTGCCATCATCGAGGAAATCAACAAGCGCGATGGCGTCACCGTGCTGTTGGTCGAGCAGAATGCGTTTCACGCGCTGCGTTTGGCGCATCGCGGTTACGTGTTGGTCAACGGCCAGATCGCTTTGACCGGCAGCGGCAAGGAATTGCTGGAGAACGAGCAGGTGCGCTCGGCCTATCTCGAAGGGGCCAAGGCATGAGCATCGAAGGTATCCTGGGCGAAAACCTTTACGTCTTTGGCGGCTTAACCGTGATTATGGTCGGTGGCTGTGCGCTGATGATGGGCCAAGCCTTGGCCAGCACTTGGCGGCCGCTATGGCAACTGGTGCCTTATGGGATTCTGCTGGCCATCTTCGGCCGCTTTCTGGCCTATGCCTTGTTCGACAATGTTCTGCTGGCGCCGATGCCGTTCGTGGTTGTGGTGGTTTTGGTGTTGGCTTTTGGCGCGGCCGGCTACCGGCTGACCCAGGCGCATCTGATGGTGCGGCAGTATCCCTGGCTTTATCGCCGGGCGGGGCTGTTCGGGTGGCGCCAAATCGGCCGCTGACAACCTTGCCGAGCTTCGGGTGACGCACTAGAGTCGGAACAACCTTTTCAACAGGGAGAAATATCGATGCGGAAAATTGCTTTTGGTTTGGCGGCACTGGCTGCTGCCGGATTGTTCGCCGGTTCGGCCTCGGCGCAGGTCAAGGTCGCGCTGAACGGCCCGATCACCGGGCAACTCGCCAGCTTCGGCGAACAGATGAAGCGCGGCGCCGAAATGGCGGTCGCCGACATCAACGCCAAGGGCGGCGTCAACGGCCAGAAGATCACCCTGGTGATCGGCGACGACCAGTGCGACGCCAAACAGGCCGTCTCGGTCGCCAACCGCTCGGCGCAAGACAAGGTCGCCGTGGTGATCGGCCATTTCTGCTCGGGTTCTTCGATCCCGGCTTCCGACGTCTACAAGGAAGAGAACATCCTGCAGATCTCGCCGGCCTCGACAAATCCGAAGTTCACTGATCGCGGCTACAGCAACGTGTTCCGCGTCTGCGGCCGCGACGACCAGCAGGGCGCGATTGCCGGCGGTTACATCGTCCAACATTATAAGGGTAAGAAGGTCGCCATCATTCACGACAAGACCGCTTACGGTCAGGGTCTGGCCGACGAAACCAAGAAGGCGATGAATGCCAAGGGCATGACCGAGGCGATGTACGAAGCCATCACCCCGGGCGAGAAGGACTACTCGGCGCTGATCTCCAAGATGAAACAGGCCGGTATCAGCCTGATCTATCTCGGTGGTTACCATCCCGAAGCGGGCCTGATCGCGCGCCAGGCGAAGGAACAGGGCCTCAACGCCCCGCTGATGGGCGGCGACGCCCTGGTCGACAAGCAGTTCTGGGCCATTGCCGGCGATGCCGGCGCGGGCACCTTGATGACCTTCGACGCCGATCCGCGCAAGAACCCAGTGGCCAAGCCGATCGTCGATAAATTCAAGGCGAACGGCTACGACCCGGAAGGCTATACGCTCTACACCTACGCCGCGATCCAGGCTTGGGCGCAGGCGGCCACGGCGGCCAAGTCGTTCAAGACTGCCGACGTCGCCAAGGCGCTGCGGGCTGGCAAGTTCCCGACCGTGTTGAACACCATCTCGTTCGACGCTAAGGGCGACACCACGACCCCGGCCTATAAGGTCTATGTCTGGAAGGGCGGCACCTACGACTACGTCACCAACTGATCGGTAGCGATCGGC
>JBBSNV010000275.1:0-3940 GCA_038260375.1 Reyranellales bacterium | reverse complement strand
CATCAGGTCGGAATGCTCGGCGCGCGAGGTCCAGATTTTCTGGCCGTTGACCACATATTGCGAATTGCCGTCTTTCACCGCGGTGGTGCGCAGGCTCAACGTGTCGGTGCCGCTGGTCGGCTCGCTGACGCCGAATGCCTGCAGGCGCAACTCACCACTGGCGATGCGCGGCAGGTATTGCTGCTTCTGCGCCGCGCTGCCGTTCCGTAGCACCGTGCCCATGATGTACATCTGGGCATGACACGCCGCACCGTTGCAGCCCGAGTGCTGGATTTCTTCCAGCACCGCTGCGGCGGCCGACAGGCCCAGCCCACTGCCGCCATATTCCTCGGGGATCAGCACGGCCAGATAACCCGCCTCGGTCAGCGCCTTGACGAATTCGGTGGGATAGGCGCGCTCGCGGTCGAGCTCGCGCCAATAGGCGCCGTCGAAGCGCGAACACAACGCGCGGACCGCGTCGCGGATTTCAGGATGGGCTTGTTGTTGCATGGGGCGAAAATAGACGCTCGATCCACGCTAGGCAACGCCGCTGCCATCGCTGCGCGAAGTGCGCAGCGATGGCGAACTAGCTTGGATCAGGCTGCTTTGGCAGCTTCGGCAGCGACCCGCTCGATGGCGCTGGCGACACCGTCCCAGCAATGTTCCCGGCACATGCGCCGAGCGCCATCCACACCCAGCATATCGATCAATTCGAGGGCCAGAGCGTCGCTGTTCCGAGCGTGCCGGCTGGCATCAGACTGCGCCGCTTGAGGGGCGCTATTGAGAGACATTTTCTTTCCTTCTTTTCACAAAGCCGGCCCATGCCGGCACCCTTCATATGCTTCGCATTTTGGCGAAACTATGTTGCGTTTTAACGCAGTATCTATAATCGAATTATTATCATTAGAAGTCAATATGATGACCGCTTAACCTCACCTAGTGCATTACTTGCTGGTAGCCTCGAACACGCCCTCCCAGCCCTCAGGCGCAATGTTGCCCAGCTGGTCGAGCCGCTCGCGCATCGCGGCGTAATAGGATTGGCGCCAATTCCCGGCCTCAGCCATTTGGTGAGCCGCCTTCAGGGCGGTCCGTGCGGCCGGGAAGTCGCCCCGACGGTAGAGCGCGAGGAATTCCGCCTGCAGCCGCTGCAACTCGGTTCGTTCGGGAGACAAGGTATCTTCGGGCGTGCCGATCAGCGCGTAGATACGCGCAGGCTCGCGTTTGCCCTTCACCTTAATCAAGTCGAGTTCCAACGTCTTGAAGCTGGGGGCGCGCTTGAATACCTCCGCGCTGATCAAGATGTCCACACCATAGGCTTTGGTCTGTCCCTCTAGCCGCGAAGCAAGATTAGCCGCGTCGCCGATGATCGAATAGGCCATGCGCTGCTCGGAACCGAAATTGCCTACCGTGACCGGCCCGGAATTCAGGCCGATGCCGATGTTGAGCGTGGGATAGCCGGTATTGGCCTTCTCCCACGCCTCGTTCAACTCGCGCAGCCGGATGCGCATATCGAGCGCGGCGCGGCAAGCATTGGCGGCGTGATCGGCATCGTCGAGCGGCGCGTTCCAGAACGCCATGATGGCGTCGCCCATGTATTTATCCACCGTACCCTTGTGGTCGGTCTGGATGATGTTGGTCATGGGCGTGAGAAAGCCGTTGAGCAAGGCAGTCAGCTCGGGCGGCTTAAGCCCCTCGGAGATCGTGGTAAATCCGCGGATGTCGGTGAACATCACGGTAACCTCGCGCTCCTCGCCGCCCAAATTGAGCGCGGCCGGATCGTCCGCCACGCGCCGCACCATTTCAGGCGACAGATAAAGCGAGAACGCGTTGCGCACTTGGCGCCGCTCGATTTCCGACCGGATGTAGGAGAACGACGTGCCGGTAATGAAGATCAACGCCATCACCGTGGCAGGAAATACCGGCGCCACCATCCAGCCGGCTTGCGTAAACGACAGCCAGGTTGCGACCACCGGCGCGCCGACGAATATCAACGCCACCGGCCCGGAATAGACCGCGCCCAGTTTGCGCATCAGCAAGATCAGCAGCAAGCCGAGCACCAGTATGTAAACGATATCGACGCCCTTCTCCCAATCGACGTCGTACAGGAAAACGCCGGTTAGCATCTGCTCGAGAATCTGCGCATGCACTTCGACGCCGGCGCCCGCCGGGTTGAGCGGCGTGGCACGCAAATCCTTGAGGCCGGGTGCGCTGGTGCCGACAACGATGATCTTGTCGCGCACCAAGGCCGGATCGAACTTCGCATCGAGAAAGTCGCTGACAGAGATATAGCGGGCCGCCTGGTAGCCGCTGTCGTACAGCACGATCTGGCCTTTGGCATCGGTCGGAATGACGACCCGCCCGACCTTAATCTGGGCCACGCCGCTTTCGGTGCCAAAACTCTGCTCGCCGCTGCCACCCGACCATTTGACGATGCTGGTGCGCGCGCCTTGCGCCACGCGTATTGCCTCGGCCGATAGCGATGGATAGAGGCGATCCCTGATGTTGAACAGCACCGGCACGCGTCGAATGGTGAAATCCTGAGGCAATTCGACGACAAACACGCCGTCGCCGACTGCAGCGTCCTCGAGAATAGGCAAATTGCGGATCGCGGCGGGATAGTATCGCAGCGTATCGATCTGCGGCGGGCCGGCATGGGCAAAATTGCCCATAGGCTTCGGCAGAGGAAGATTGGCGGTCGTATCGCTGTTGGGAAACCCCAGCACCGCGTTTGAGCGACGCAACGCGTCGGCAAACAGTTGGTCGTGGCTGGGTAGCTGCTGCAGGCGCGCCTTGATGATCGGGTCGCTCGCCAATGCAGAAGACGATTTCAGAATCTCTTCCGGCGACGTGCGATCGGCCTCGGCAAACACGATGTCGAACGCGATCGCCGCAGCACCGTCTTGCTGCAGCTTGTCGACGATTCGCGCCAGCAAGTCGCGCGGCCATGGCCACTGCCCGAATTGCGCCAGTGACTGGTCGTCGATATCGAGGATGCGCACTGGAAAGTCCGGCTCGTAGTGCCGCGGATAGAGCCGTTGCATGGTATCGAAAGTGAACGTGTTGAGCCTTTGCACGAAAATCGGCTCGACATAACGCATC
This sequence comes from Reyranellales bacterium, assembly GCA_038260375.1. Taxonomy (GTDB): domain Bacteria; phylum Pseudomonadota; class Alphaproteobacteria; order Reyranellales; family JAQSWP01; genus JBBSNV01. The sequence goes on along the minus strand of JBBSNV010000275.1, from coordinate 862 downwards.
AGGATGCCGCCAACCAGGATCAGCAACGGCACCAAAGTCGGCGAATGACGCAGCAAGGCGTTGCCGACGCGTCCCAGGTGACCGAGCCCCAATGCCATTGTGTTCCCCAATTTACGGCTTTCAACCGTCACCGCTTCAGTCTAGTGATCGGGCGCAAGGAAATCACGCTTGCCGTGAGCGGCGGCCGAATCGGGGAAGCGCGGCGCAATGACGGCAGCGACACGCAATTGGGGCAACCTGCCGGCGATCGGCCTGATGCTGACGGCCATCCTCCTGTTTGCCGTGATGGACGCGCTAATTAAATGGCAGGGCGCCAAGTATCATGTGCTGCAGATCGTCTTTTTCCGCAGCTTCATCGGTCTTTTGGTGCTGCTATGGCCGTTGCTGCGCAGCGGTCCGAGGCTGTTGGCGACAAGCCATCCTTGGCTGCATTTGCTGCGCGGCGCGTTGGGCCTGGCCTCGCTGGTAGGCTTCTTCGCCGCTTTTGCCGTGATGCCGTTCGGCGACGTTTACGCCATCTCTTTCGCCTCGCCGCTGTTGATTACCGCCTTGTCAGTGCCGTTGCTGGGCGAGACGGTGGGCTGGCGGCGCTGGCTGGCAGTTCTGGTAGGCCTGACCGGGGTGGTGATCATGGTGCGGCCGGGCAGTGGCATTTTCGACCTGATGGCGCTGGCCGCGCTGGGCGGCACCTTAGCCTACGCGCTCGCTATGTTGCTGGTGCGGCGCCTGAGTCAGACCGAGACCAACGTCGCCATTGTGTTCTACTCCGGCGCTCTGGCCAGCTTGGCCAGCGGCACGGCCCTGCCGTTCGTCTGGCAGACGCCATTGTGGAGCGACCTGCCCTGGTTGATCGCCATCGGCT
>JBBSNV010000274.1:0-3940 GCA_038260375.1 Reyranellales bacterium | reverse complement strand
CCTACAAATCTTCGGTCAAGCGTGCGCCGGGCAAGCCATTGGTGGTGCTGCCGCACAGTTTGAGCGAAGTGACGGGACCGATGTTCGGCCACGACCGGGTGGGCGCGAACGATCACGACCTGACCAAGCAGCATGCGGGTGAGCCGTTGGGCGAGCGCATTATTGTCGGCGGCAGGGTGATGGACGAGGACGGCCGGCCCGTGCCCAATAGTTTGATCGAGCTGTGGCAATGCAACGCCGCTGGCCGTTACAACCACATCGTCGATCAACATCAGGCGCCGCTCGATCCCAATTTCACTGGCACCGGCCGCGCCATGACCGACGCGCAGGGCAATTACAAATTCATCACCATCAAGCCCGGCGCCTATCCCTGGGGCAATCACGCCAATGCCTGGCGGCCGCAGCACATCCATTTCTCGCTGTTCGGCCCCAGTTTCATGACGCGGTTGATCACACAAATGTATTTCCCGGGCGATCCGCTGTTGCCGCTCGACCCCATCTTCAATTGCGTCGACGATCCCAAGGCGCGCGACACCATGATCGCGGCCTTCGATCTCGACCGCACCGTGCCGGAATGGGCGCTGGGCTATCGCTTCGACATCGTGCTGCGCGGCCGGAACGCCACGCCGATGGAGAAGTGAGGTGAGGCTCATTCCCACGCCGTCGCAAACTGTCGGGCCTTATCTGCATCTGGGCTTGACCTGGCTTAACATCGACGATCTGGCCAAGAGCGCACCGGCCGGCGAGCGCATCGTTGTTACTGGTAGCATCGTCGAGGCCGACGGCAAGCCGATCCCCGACGCCATGCTGGAAATCTGGCAGGCCAATGGTGCGGGCAAATACGCTCATCCCGACGATACGCAGGACAAGCCGGTCGACAAGAACTTCGCCGGCTACGGCCGCATCCCGACCGACAAGGACGGCAACTTTCGCTTCACCACGATCAAGCCCGGCCGAGTGCCGGGCTTGGGCAACAGCTTGCAGTCGCCGCACATCACGGTGGCACTGTTCATGCGCGGCGTGCTGCGCCATCTCTATACCCGTATTTATTTCTCCGACGAGGCGTCCAATGCCTCCGATCCGGTGCTGGGCCTGATCGACGAGGCGCGGCGCGGCACCTTGATTGCGCGGCGTGTCGCCGGCACAGCCGAGTATCGCTGGGACATCGCCATGCACGGCGACAGCGAAACCGTGTTCTTCGACGCATGATAGATCTATTGGCCGTCGAGCATCTGCGCGCCGGCTATGGCGATGCCGTGGTAATCGATGACGTGTCGTTCGCCGTGCCGGAAGGCGGCTCCATGGCTTTGTTGGGCCGCAACGGCGTCGGCAAGACTAGCCTGATCGCCACCTTGATGGGCCATACGCGGCTGATGGGCGGGGCCATCGCGCTCCATGATCAGCGCATCGAGAAGCTGCCGGCGTATCGTCGTCCCGCCGCCGGGCTGGGTTGGGTGCCGCAGGAACGCGACATCTTTGCTTCGCTGACGGTCGAGGAGAATCTCACCGTGGCGGCGCTGCCCGGGCGCTGGGATCTGGCCAAGGTATTCTCTCTGTTCCCACGCCTCAAAGAGCGCGAGCGCAATCTCGGCAACCAGCTATCCGGCGGCGAGCAACAAATGTTAGCCATCGGCCGGGCGTTGATGCTCAATCCCAAATTGCTATTGCTCGATGAACCGTTAGAAGGTTTGGCGCCGGTGATCGTCGAAGAGCTGTGCGCCGCCATCGTGCGCATGATTGAGAACGAAGGTATGGCGATGTTGTTGGTCGAACAACATGCCGAGCTGGCGCTGCGTTTGACGGCTCAGGCGTTGGGGCTGGAACGCGGCCGGGTGGTGCATCGCGGCGCCTCGGCAGCCTTGTTGGCCGATCAAGCGAGTTTGCAGCGACTGGTCGGCGTGCGCGGCGCTGTCGCGGGTGAGGGGGCAGCAGCCCATGCCTGAGTTGCTCGACCCGCTATTCGGCCGCAGCGCCTTGGCGCCGATCTTTGCCGATCGCGGCCGGCTGCAAGGCATGTTGGATTTCGAAGCGGCATTGGCGATGGCCGAGGCAGCTTGCGGTATCGTACCGGCCAACGCCGTAGCGCCGATCACGGCGCAATGCCGCGCCGAGTCGTTCGACATTGCAGTCTTGGGACGCGAAGCAGCCAATACCGGCAATATCGCCATTCCCCTGGTCAAGCATCTCACCGCCAAAGTGCGCGCCGGCAACGAGGACGCCGCGCGTTACGTGCATTGGGGTGCCACCAGCCAGGACGTGATGGACACCGGCTTGGTGCTGCAGTTGCGCCAGGCCATCGCGATCATGGAGCCCGATCTGGCGCGCTTGGCCAAGGCGCTCGCCATCTTGGCCGACAAGCACAAAGCCACCGTGATGGCCGGCCGCACTTGGCTGCAGCAGGCACTGCCCATAACCTTCGGCTTGAAAGTGGCGGGCTGGGTCGATGCCGTGCAGCGCCATCAAGTGCGCATGGCCGAGATCAAGCCGCGCCTATTGATGCTTCAATTCGGCGGCGCCGCCGGCACTCTGGCATCGTTGGGCGCGAATGGGCTCAAAGTCGCCACTGCCTTGGCGCACGAACTGAAACTGGGCCTGCCGGCGCTGCCGTGGCATGCCGAGCGCGACCGCTTGGTCGAATTCGCCTCGTGGTTGGGCGGACTGGCCGGCATCACCGGCAAAATCGCGCGCGACGTATCGTTGATGATGCAATCGGAAATCGGCGAAGCCTTCGAAGCGGCCGGCGCCGGCAAGGGCGGCTCTTCGACCATGCCGCATAAGCGCAACCCGGTCGCTTGCGCTTCGATCTTGGCGGCGGCGACGCGCGCGCCCGGACTGGTGGCAACGATGCTGGCGGCCATGCCGCAGGATCATGAGCGCGGCCTGGGCGGCTGGCACGCCGAATGGGAAACCTTGCCCGACCTCACCATGACCGCCGGCGGTGCGTTGCATCTGTGCGTCGGCTTGATCGACGGGCTGGAAGTCGATGCCGCGCGCATGCGCCACAATCTCGATGCTACCAATGGGCTGATTATGGCCGAAGCTCTGGCCATGGCTTTGGCGGAAAAACTCGGCAAGGCCGAGGCACATCACGCGGTCGAAGCCGCGTGCAAACGCGCAGTGGCTGAGCAACGCCATCTGCGTGCAGTCGTGGCCGACGATCCCGCGATCGCCAAGCATTTCGATGCCAAGCAGCTCGACCAGCTGTTCGATCCGACCCGTTACACCGGCGTCGCCTCGCTCTTCATCGACCGCGCGCTGAAACGCTAGTCGCCGCGTGCCCTCAAGGGGCTGAGAAGGCTTCACTTTTAACCGATAACGCATCCGCGGTATTGCGACCCGTTATTCGAGTGTAGATTGCCGATATGAGCGATGCCCAAACTATGTTTGCCCTGCTGCGCCAGGCGGCCGATGCCGATGTCGCCCAAGCTATCGAGAAACTGGTGCGCGACGGCGCCGACCACGAACTGAGCCGCGTCAACACGCTGGCCTTTGCTGCGCAGCACGGCCTGAACGAAGAGCGCGTCATCGCCGCCTTCCTGCACGCTTCGCGCATCGGCCTGTTCGATTTGTCGTGGAACGTGTTGTGCCCCGGCTGCGCCGGCGTGCTCGAAGTAGGCGAATCGCTGAAGAACGTGCACAGCGAAGAATACAATTGCGCGCTATGCGCCGCCGACTATGAGCCGACCTTGGACGAAATGGTCGAAGTGACTTTCACCGTCCAGCCGCGCGTCCGACGCATTGCCGCGCACGATCCCGATCTCCTGCCGGTCACAGAGTATTTCCGCCAGGTGTTCTGGAGTTCGGGCTTGGACGTGCCGCACGACACGTTCCAGCAGATCATGCAGGACGTCATTCTCGAGTCGGTGGAATTGCCGCCGGGCGAGAAGGCCATCCTGTCGCTTCAATTGCCGGCCGAATTCGTCATCGTGTTCGAGCCGGT
>JBBSNV010000273.1:0-3941 GCA_038260375.1 Reyranellales bacterium | reverse complement strand
GACCGTGATGCTGGTGATCGCCCATTTCGGCTATTCGGGCGTGACCATCAGCTACCAGGCGCTGGGTGCGGATCTGAGCTACGACTATCACCAGCGCACGCGCGTGACGGTGACACGCGAGGTGTTCGGCATCGCCGGACTGCTGCTGGGCTCGGCCTTGCCGGTGATGCTGACCAGCAAGCTGGGCGAAGTGCACGGCTATGCCACCTTGGCATTGCTGTTCATCCCGATCCTGATCATTCCCGCCATCGTGGTGTGGTTCCTGTCGCCGCGCGCGGTGACGCCGCCGGTGGTGCAGCACAGCTCCGGCTCGATCATTCGCGACTTCGCTGCCCCGGTGCGCAACCGCCGCTTTCGCCTGTTGCTGAGCGTCTATCTGGTCAACGGCACCTCGGTGGCAATCGCAGCCTCAGTGGTGCTGTTCTTCATCGACGACGTGGTCGGCTCCACGAAGAACGTGACCTGGTTCATCCTGACTTATTTCGGCGCCGGCGTGGTCAGCGTACCGGTGTGGCTGTGGGTCGCGCGGCGCAGCAGCAAATCCTTTGCCTGGCTGTGCGGCGTGATCATGAGCGCCGTCGGGCTGTTTTGCGCCGGCTTCCTGGGCAACGGCGACGTGGTGCCCTATCTGTTCATCTGCGCGCTGGCCGGGTTCGGGCTGGGCGCGGATTACGGCCTGCCACCGGCCATCTTGGCCGACGTGATCCACAACGAGGTGTCCGACAGCCAAGGCGAGTCGGGGAAATATTTCGGCCTGTGGGCCATGGCCACCAAGCTGATGACCGCGATCGGCGGCGGCGTGGCCCTGCCGCTGCTCGGCACGATGGGTTACACGCCTAACGCGCCCAGCTCGACTTGGCCGCTGCTGGTCACCTATGGGCTGCTGCCCGCCGCGGTGAAAGTGGTGTCCGCCATCATGCTGTGGTTCATCCAAGTGGAAGCCGCGCGGCCATGCGTGCGCGATCAGATCTTGGGCGAACGGAAGATCGTCAATCCCACCGCGCACTGACCTATTTGTGGCGATGCGCCGTATAATCGGCGCATGAGCGATATTTCCCATTGGAGCGGCAAGCGGGTTTGGATCACCGGCGCCTCGAGCGGCATCGGCGAGGCGGTGGCGCGCGCAATGGCGGCTTCCGGCGCGCAGGTCGCAATCAGCGCGCGTTTGGCCGAGACCCTAGACAAGATCGTCGCCGGCCTGCCGGGCGGCCCTCACCTCGCGCTCGCCCTCGATACACGCGATGCGGCGGCAACCAACGCCGTGGTGCAACGCATCGTGAGTGACTGGGGCGGCATCGATCTGGCACTACTGGCCGCTGGCACCTATCAGCCGATGCGCGGCTTCGAGCTTGATCTGACGGCGGCGCGCGAATTGCTCGACGTCAATCTGATGGGCACTTTAACCAGTGTGGCCGCTGCCGTGCCGCCGATGCTGGCGGCGGGCAAAGGCCAACTGGCGATCGTCGCCAGCGTGGCGGGCTATCGCGGCCTGCCCAAAGCGGTGATCTACGGCGCCAGTAAAGCCGCATTGATCAACCTGGCCGAGACCTTGCGGCTCGATCTAGGCCCGCGCGGCATCAAGGTGCAGCTGATCAATCCGGGCTTCGTCAAGACGCCGCTGACCGACCAGAACGATTTCAAAATGCCGGCGCTGATCTCGCCAGACCAAGCGGCGCGCGCGATCTTGGCGGGACTGCAAAGCAACCGCTTCGAAATCCACTTCCCCAAACGCTTCACGCGGCTTCTGAAGGTCCTGCGGCTGCTGCCCTACGGGCTGTACTTCCCGATCGTGCGGCGCATGACCCGGCTTTAGCCGGCCCGCGCCGGGCGCTTTAAACGAAGTCGAGCGCCTGTCCGCGGCCGCCCAACGGGTCGCGCGGCAAACCCCACCAGTTGCGGGTTACGGTCGAATAAACTTGGCGGAAATCGACCGCGTGCTTGACGTCACCTTCGCTGAGATCGGTCAGCGACGGCTGGTGGCCATAGAAGCCGCCCTTGACCTTGCCGCCCATGGCGAATTGCACCGCAGCGGTGCCGTGATCGGTGCCGGCGCTGCCATTCTCGTTGGCGCGGCGGCCGAATTCGGAATATGTCAGCACCAACACCTTGTCCCATAGCCCGGCCTTTTTCATGCAGTCGCGGAACGCGGCCAAGCCGTCGCCCAACTGACCCAGCAACTTTTCATGAGTTTCGCGCTGGCGGGCATGGGTGTCGAAGCTGCCGAGCGAAAGCTTAATCACCGACAGCGGCGTGCGAGCGAGCATCAGCTTGGCGGCTAGATCGAGCTGCTGGCCGAACGGTCCGGCCGGCATGGCGACTGGCAGCACCGGCGCGTGACTCATGCGGTCGCGCAGGCTGAACGCGGCGCGGTGGATCTCGCCCTGCACGTTCAACAAATGCTTGAGTGCGGGATTGCCGCGATCGCCGCCTGACTGCTTGATGCGATTGGCCTGGGCGATGAACTGATCGACGTCGCGCAGCACGATGTTCTGCATCTGCGGGCCCGACACCGGCAGAGTGTTGTTGTCGATCACCACCGCGTCGAAAGTGAAATTGGCCGGATGGGTCGTACCCTCGAAAGCGCGCGCCACCCAGCCCTCGCTCAAGGTCTCGGCGCTATTCGAGGCGGTGTCCCAAATCTCGATCGAACGGAAATGCGAGCGGTTGGGATTGGGATAGCCCACGCCCTGGACAATCGCCAAATCCTTGTCCCGCCACGACGGCATCAAGCCCTTGAGCGTCGGGTTGAAGCCAAGTTCGGGCGTGAGCTGCACAACCTGATCGCGCGCCACCGCCAGATTGGGCCGCAGCCGGCGATAGACCGGATCGTCATACGGCACCACGGTGTTCAAACCGTCGTTGCCACCCTGCAATTGCATCAGCACCAACACGCGGTCCCATTGTGGCCCCGTCGGCAGCGCAGACGGCGCGGCAAAGGACGGCCGAGTCAGCAACAGGCCCGAAGCGCTGGCGGCTCCAGCGATGAAATGGCGGCGCGAGATTTCGATCATGGCGCTTCCCTGCTATTTCAACTGATAAACTGGATCGAGCATCAGCTGCGCCATGGCCTGGCCCATTGGCATACCGGCTTCGACCGGCTCGAGTGGCGCGATCGGCAGCATCACCCGTTGCAGTGAAGCAACATCGATGGCGCCGAAACTATCGGGCACTTTCACCGCCATCGGCGCGTCGCGCAACGAGCGACCCTCGATCGGCGTCTCCATCATCTGCTGCTTGTCCGCGGCCATCTTCATCTGGCGGTCGTAAATCGCCACCTGGGTGGCCTGCACGATGCGCTGCAAGATCTGCTGGCGCAGCCCCAAAGTGTAGGTGCTGATCCAGGCTTCGCCGCCGGGCCAGCCCTTCACATTGGGCGGGCTGAACAGATCCTGGCCCAGAGTGCGCGACGCGGCGACCAACTTGCGTTTGTTTCCGACCGGGATTTGCAACAGCCGGATTGTGCCGACGATCAGCTCGACCGGCGATTTGAACAGCACGCCGCGATTCTTGGGGTCGCGGAACGCGGCCGACAGGAACATCTCGCGCAGCAGCGGCTTGATTTCGTATTTGCCGGCGCGGAACGAGGCAGCCAGGCGTTTGATTTCGGCTGCATCGGGCGTCGGCGAGACGAATTCGCGCCACAGCTTGCCGACGATGAATTCCGCCGTGCGCGGGTTCTGCAGCAGCATGTCGACAATCTGGTCGGCGTCGAAATTGCCGTTGTGGCCGAACACGTATTTTTCGCCGTCGTCGTGCAGGCCGGGATAGAAGCGATACTGCCCGCTCTGGCGGTCGAGCGAATGGCCGGTAAAGGCGCGGGCAGCTTGCTTGATGTCCTGTTCGCTGTAATTGCCCTCGCCCAGGGTGAAAAGCTCGAGCAGCTCGCGGGCAAAATTCTCGTTGGGCTGGCCGCGCCGGTTGGTGGCGCCGTCCAGGTAGAT
>JBBSNV010000272.1:0-3946 GCA_038260375.1 Reyranellales bacterium | reverse complement strand
GGCCGGCGCCACAATGGTGGTGGCGGCGCGCCGCACCGATCGGCTGCAAGCGCTGGTCGCCACCTTGGGCACAAACCAAGCCTTTGCCGTGGCGATGGATGTAACCAACGGCGATTCGATTCGCGCGGGGTTCGTCGCGGCGGAGCAGGCGGCCGGGCCGATCGACATCTTGGTCAACAACGCCGGCATCACGATGGTGAAATCCACGCTCGAGATGAGCGATTCCGATTGGGACCAGGTGGCCGACGTGAACTTGCGCGGCGCTTGGCTGGTGGCGCAGACCGCGGCCAAGCACATGGTGGCGGCGAAGCGCGACGGCCATAAAGGCGGCGGCCGCATCGTCAACATCGCGTCGATCACCGGCATCCGCACCATCGGGCAAATTCCGGCTTACGCTGCGTCGAAGGCGGCGCTGATCCATTTGACCCAAGTGCTGGCGATGGAATGGGCGCGTCACAACATCGCCGTCAACGCGCTGGCGCCGGGCTATATCGAGACCGATCTCAACCGCGATTTCTGGCAGACGCCGCCGGGCCAGGAATTGATCAAGCGCGTGCCGCAACGGCGACTTGGTCAACCCGCTGACCTGGATGGCCCGCTGTTGTTGCTGGCGTCCGATGCCGGCAGCTTCATGACCGGCGCCGTCATCGTGGTGGATGGCGGGCATACGGTGAATTCGCTGTAATTTTCTTCACCTCTCCCCTGGCATAAAAGTAGTGAGAGATAATATTAACTAATTTTTGCCCTTCTCCCGCGAGCGGGGAGAGGTTAGGAAGTCACCAGCCGTTGGCGCGGTCCCAGGTATCGACCACGGTGGTGCCGCCGTCGAGCTCACTGTCGATCACGTGATAGCGGTCGTAAGCCGCTGCCGTGATGCAAGCGTGGTTGGGTAGCACGCGCAGCTTGCGACCCAGCGGCAGGCGGTCGAGCGGCACCGTGGCTGAAACGGTGATGAAGCCGTGCTCCTGATTGACATCGCTGATCGCCAGTCCTGCCAGATCCCTGTCGGCAATCGCGCCGAAGCCGACCTGCGGCGTGAACTCATGCGCGCTGAGGTCCTTCGACAGCGCCAGCGCGCCGGCGTCGACCAGCGCCTGGTTGCGGTGTGGATAGGCCCCGATTACCGATGCCAGCACGCTCAAGGCGAGATCATTGGGACCGCACGAGCCCAAGGCCAGTTGGTCGAGATCGTTGAACATATAGACGCCCGGCCGCATTTCGGTCAGACCGGTGAGATTGTCGCCATGCACCGCCGTGGGTGTCGAGCCGGCGCTGACGACCGGGCAGGCAATGCCGGCGGCGCGCAGCCGCTGGGCCGCAGCCACCGCGACATCGCGTTCTTGTTTGGCAATCGCTTTGATCGCTGCGATATCACGGCAGTGATAGGAATGGCCGGCATGGGTCATCACGCCCGACAACCGGTCGCCTAACACGCGCGCGATCTCGAGCAACAGCGGCGAGGCGGGCGTAATGCCGGCACGATGCTGGCCGCTATCGATTTCGATCAGCACCTTATGCTGGCCGCCATGACTGGCCACCGCTTTGGCCGCTTCGAGCGAGTCGAGCACGATCTGCACGCCCAACTCGGCCGCCGCATCCAGCTTGCCCGGCGCGATGCCGACGCCGTAGAGAATGTCGCTGATGCCGTGCTGCTTGAAATAGCGCGCTTCGGCCAAAGTCGACACCGTGATGCCGCCGGCTTCGCCCGCGATCGCCAGCGCCGCCACCGCGGCCGACTTCGAAGTCTTCAGATGCGGCCGCAACGATACGCCATGGCGCTTCATGCGCGCGCTCATCGCGTCAAGGTTACGCTTCAGCACCGCGCGGTCGAGTAGCAGGGCCGGGGTGTCGAGTTCGCTTACCAACATATTGGCCTCACACGATTAGACACGTCATACAATTAGTCGGAGCGCGCCATCGAGCCGGATGGTCGAGCCGTTGAGCATTCCATTGCCGACGATCTCGCCGACCAGCCGCGCATATTCCTCCGGCACGCCGAAGCGCTTGGGGAAGGGCACGCCGGCGGTCATCTTGGCGCGATAGGATGGCGTTAGCCCCATCAGCATCGGCGTGTCGATCAGGCCGGGCGCGATCGCCATGACACGGATGCCCAGCACCGAGAATTCGCGCGCCAACGACACGGTCAACGCCACCACCGCGGCTTTGGAGGCAATGTAAGGCGCGGCGCCGGGCGGATAATCGAGCCCGGCGACCGAGGCGGTGTTGATCATCACGCCGCGCTCGCCGTCGGCATCGGGTTCTTCGTTGCGCAGCGCCGCCGCCACCAGGCGCATGGCATTCCAGGTGCCGGTCAAATTGACGTCGATGACGCGGCGGAAATGGGCGATGTCCTTCATCGTGCCGTCGCGCTTCACGGTCGAACCCGAATCGACGATGCCGGCGCAGCTCACCAAAATACGCGCCACGCCATGCGCCTTGGCCGCTTGCGCCAGCGCCGCCTGCATCGCCTGCTCGTCGGTGACGTCGCAGCCCAGGCCCAGCCCACCGCACGCCTTGGCGCTATCGATCGCGCTCTTGGCATTGTGATCGAGCACGGTGACTTTTGCCCCGTGCTCGGTCAGGTATTTCGCCGTCGCCGCCCCCATGCCCGAGCCGCCGCCAGTGACGATCGCCGCACTTCCTTCGATCCGCATCGTGTTCTCCCAACGCTACTTCAACTGGACGATCTTATCGCGCAGCACGGAAACGTCGACAGCGACGTTGAGGCTCGACCTGTCGTTCAAGGCAACAACGCCATGCACAATGCCAGCGATGCGCCATTGGCCTTCTTGCTGCACCAGTAGCGCCCCGCCGCTATTCCCATGGGTCACCTCGCAATCATGCCCGAACAGCGGCTGACCGGGTAACACGCGCGTGACTTGGCAATCCAGATCGGCCATCAGCAGTAAGGGATGATCCTGGCCGTAACCGGCACTGCGCAACTTCACCCCGGGATAAAGCGGCGTGACGGCCGGCAGCACGAAGCCAAAGCGATCGCCCAATGGCTGATCCAGCACCATGATCAGCCAATCGTCTTGCACGTCTTTCGTCTCGCCGCGCAGATAGGGCAACAGGCCGGGCGCGTGTTCGAATTTCACGACCTGCGCATGCCCCGCGAACTCGCCGCTCTTGAAGCCGGCCAGGAAGTGCAGCGACGACACGGGGAGCAGCGCGCGCAGCGCTTTTTTGTAAACGCAGTGACCGGCGGTCAGCACTAGCCGGGGGCCGATCAACGTGCCGGTGCAGGACGAGGCGAGGTTGGTCAGCACCTTGCCCATGGCGCGCCAGGGCATTTGCGTCACGTCGACCCGCACGCGATCGTCGTTGGGACTGATCCCTGAGGCGCTGATGCCCGGCGCACGCAGTGGAGCCGGGGCGGAGGGTGGCGGCGTTTGCGCCGAGGCGGCGTCGAGCAACAGGATCGTGAGCAGGGCAAACAACAGGCGCATGCGCCACGCTAGCATCTTTGCCGTGGCTTTATTAGTGGGCCTCGCATCAAGCCGCCACTTCCTTGTTGCTTGGCGCATCGCCCGCCAACCCAAAGCCGCCCGTGCGATGCATGTGCATCCTTGATGCTCAGCCCGGAAGAGGGCGTATAGTCAAACCATGTCCGACGTCATTAGTACCTTCTTGCTGGTGTTCGCCGCCGCGTTCCCGATCGTCGATCCGATCGGCGGCGCGATGATTTTCTTCAGCATGACCGGCCGCGCCAGCCCGCCGCTGCGCCGCCGCATGGCCGGGCGGGTGGCGCTGTATTCCTTCCTGTTTCTGATCGGCTCGCTCTATATCGGCGCCTATGTGCTGAGCTTCTTCGGCATCTCGCTGCCGGTGCTGCGCGTGGCCGGCGGCCTGGTGGTGGCGGCGGCGGGCTGGAAGATGCTGCACGACGACGCACACGCGCCGAGTCTGGATGATACCGCTCTGCCGTCTGGCCTCAGCGATGCCG
>JBBSNV010000271.1:0-3949 GCA_038260375.1 Reyranellales bacterium | reverse complement strand
TTGCGCGAACAGCCGCTCGACCGCGTCCGCATCGGCATGGGCGTGCAGCACCAAATTGTTGGCCTTGGCGATCGCGACGATGCGGCGCATGACGGGCGAATCGGCATCGGCGCCATGAATATGAAACTCACCGATGCCGACATAGTTGAACCTGGCGATGCGCGCTTCGATATGCGCGATCACCGCCTCATCGCGGAACCAGGTGCCGAGCTCGCCACGGGCGCGATAGGGCCGCAGCTCAGGGATAATCAGGTCGGGCGCCTCGGCGTAAAGCTTCATGGTGCCGTCGTCTGGCGAACTCGACACCATGGCTTTCTTCAGGCCGGCCTTGCGCAGGACGTTGATCGCCTCCTTGGGTGGCAGCATGTCCCAAGCGTCGTGGCTGTAATGGATATGCGAGTCGATGATGAGCAGATCGGCGGCGCGGGCTTGCGAAAGCGCGAAAGCGGCGAACAGGCAAGCCAGCAAAATGCGCATCGATTTCTCCCCAAGAAGCGGGGAGACTCTAGCAGAACCGCAGGCTACGGGCTATTTGGTGCCGCGCTATTTGGTGCCGAACAGCCGGTCGCCGGCATCACCCAGCCCGGGCACGATATAGGCGTGGTCGTTCAGATGGCTGTCAATGGCGCCGGTGAAGATCGGCACGTCGGGATGCGCCTGGGTGATGGTGCGCAGGCCTTCCGGCGCCGCCAGCAGACACAGCAGGCGGATCTGCTTGACGCCGCGCTTCTTCAATAGGGCGACCGCGGCGCTGGCCGAATGCGCCGTCGCCAGCATGGGATCGCATAAAAGCACCAGCCGCTGGTCGACGTCCTCGGGCAGCTTGCAGTAATACTCGACCGGCTGCAGCGTCTTGGGGTCGCGATACAGGCCGATATGGCCGACGCGAGCGGACGGGATCAGATCGAGCAGCCCGTCGGCCAAGCCCAAGCCGGCGCGCAGGATCGGCACCACCACCAGCTTCTTGCCTTCGATGAACGGCGCCTCGGTCGGGCCGATCGGCGTTTCGATGGTGAGCTTCTCCAGCGGCAGGTCGCGGGTGATCTCATAGCCGATCAGCAGCGCCACCTCGCGCAACAGCCGGCGGAAATTGGCGGTCGAGGTCTCCTTGTTGCGCATCAGGCTAAGCTTGTGCTGCACCAGCGGATGATCGACCACGGTGACGCTGGGGAATTGCTGCATCGTCATTCTCTTTATCGTGCCACGTTCTGTTGTGAGCGCCGCACAAGAACACCCTCATCCGGCCTTCGGCCACCTTCTCCCGCAAGCGGGAGAAGGGCAAATAAAAACCGCCCGATTTTACAGAAGACCGCAGCCGCGCAGGATCAGGGTCTCCACTGTGGCGCCAGCATCGGCCAGTTCTTTCGGCCCGATCCTCGGACGGCCGAGCACGGCGGCGACTTGCACGTCGAAATCGGCATAGGTCTGGGTGGTGGCCCAGATGACGAAGAACAGATGGATCGGATCGACCGGCGCCATACGGCCGGCAGCGATCCAGCCGCGGATGATCTTGGCTTTGCTGTCGATCAATTTGCGCATGTCGCCGCGCAGGAATTCTTTGATCTGCGGCGCGCCGTGTAGCAATTCGTTGGCGAATACTTTGGAAGCCAGCGGATAGCGCCGCGTGTAGCTCATCTTCTCGGCGATGTAGCCGCGCAAGGCGGTGGCGGGATCGGCGTCGGCGGTGATGATGTCGGTAGCCGACAGCCATAGTTCGAGGATCCGGCGCAGCACGGCGCGATACAGCGCCTCCTTGGTGCGGAAGTAATAATGCACGTTGGGTTTGGGCAGGCCGGCCTTGCGTGCGATCAGTGCCGTGGTGGCGCCGCTGAAGCCGCGCTCGGCGAACACCGCTTCGGCGGCGTGCACGATCGTTGCTTCCTGGGCTTGGCCGACGCGGCCACGCTTTGGTGCTGTAGTTTCAAGCAGCCTGCGGCGCTTTTTCGGACTTTTCCGGTTCGGCAATTTCCTGACCATTTGGTTAAGAATGTTTGACCGTGCCGGGAGAGTCCATTAGCGTTTCACGTCAGGCAAGTTAATTCGCGACGAGTTTAGCAAGTGGCCGAAAGGTTCTTTATGGACGACGGTACGGCGATCGCTGCGGGGCGGTTGGATGCAGCCGACTACAGCAAAAATTTTGACGAGGTCAAGCCGCCGCTCGACCGCCATCAAGCCGTGGTCGAATCCAGCCGCTGCCTGTTCTGCTATGACGCCCCCTGCGTCGAGGCCTGTCCTACCGGCATCGACATTCCCAATTTCATTCGCAAGATCGGCACCGGCAATCTCAAAGGCTCGGCGCTCGACATTTTGAGCGCTAACATCATGGGCGGCATGTGCGCCCGCGTCTGTCCGACCGAAGTGCTGTGCGAACAGGCATGTGTGCGCATGGAAGGCGAGGGCGAGCCGGTCAAGATCGGCCTGCTGCAGCGCCACGCCACTGACTGGCTACTGGAGCAAGGCATCCAGCCGTTCAGCCGTGCCGCGCCGTCAGGCAAAATAGTGGCGGTGGTGGGCGGCGGTCCAGCCGGGCTGTCTTGCGCCCATCGCCTGTCCATGCTGGGGCATCGTGTAATGGTGTTCGACGCGCGGCCCAAGCTGGCGGGCTTGAACGAATACGGCATCGCCGCTTACAAGACGCCGCATCATTTTGCTCAGCGCGAGGTCGATTTCATTCTCGGCATCGGCGGCATCGATACCCAGTTGGGCAAGTCGTTGGGCCGCGACATTACGTTGGATGGTTTGCGCCAGGAGTTCGATGCGGTGTTCCTGGCGATCGGCCTGCCAGATACCAAGAAGCTCGAGATCGATGGCGAGGAATTGCGCGGCGTTGAAGACGCGGTCGATTATATCGATGCCGTGCGCCAAGCCAATGATCTGTCGCGCCTGCCCATCGGCCGTCGCATCGTGGTGATCGGCGGCGGCAACACTGCCATCGACATCGCGGTGCAAGCCAAACGGCTGGGCGCGGAGGATGTGACCTTGGTCTATCGCCGCGGGCCCAAGACTATGTCGGCCACGCATCATGAGCAGGAATTCGCCCAGACCAATGGCGTGCGCATCAAGCATTGGGCCAAGCCGGTGCGGCTGACCGGCGAGGGCGATCGCGTGACAGCGGCCGAATTCGAATCGACCGAAATGAGCGGCGGCAAACTGGTCGGTACTGGTCGCAATTTCACGGTACCGGCTGACCAGGTGTTCAAAGCCATCGGCCAGGCCATGACCCAAGAAGCGTTGCGGGCCGCTGGTTTGGAAACCGTGAGTCTGCGCGCAGGCAAAATCGCCGTCGATGGCGCGGGCCAAACCTCGCTGCCGGGTGTGTGGGCCGGCGGCGATTGCACTTCGGGTATCGATCTGACGGTGCAGGCGGTTCAAGATGGCAAGCTCGCCGCCCACGCCATCGACCGGCATTTGCGGGGAGCATAGAAATGGCCGATCTGCGCAGCCTATTCGCCGGCATCAAATCGCCCAATCCGTTTTGGCTCGCTTCGGCGCCGCCGACCGATAAAGAATACAACGTGGTGCGCGCCTTCAAGGCGGGCTGGGGCGGCGTGGTGTGGAAGACACTCGGCGAAGATCCGCCGATCGTCAACGTGTCGTCGCGCTACGGCACTCTGTCGCTCGATGGGCGGCGCATGTCGGGCTTCAACAATATCGAGCTGATCACCGACCGGCCGTTGGACATCAATCTGCGCGAGATCAAGCAGGTCAAGCGCGACTGGCCCGACCGCGCCATGGTCGTGTCCTTGATGGTGCCGTGCGAGGAAGCGCCCTGGAAAAAGATCCTGACGCTGGTCGAGGAGACCGGCGCCGACGGCGTCGAGCTCAATTTCGGTTGCCCGCATGGCATGAGCGAACGTGGCATGGGGGCGGCGGTCGGCCAGGTGCCGGAATACATCGAGATGGTGACGCGCTGGTGCAAGACCCACACGCGCATGCCGGTGATCGTCAA
>JBBSNV010000270.1:0-3963 GCA_038260375.1 Reyranellales bacterium | reverse complement strand
TGGACGTATCATGGCAATCTTTCCTCTAAGCCGCGCCTGGCGGTATTGCCGGCGCTATAAGGCCATACGGCGGCTCTCGTAAAAACATCCCCTCATGATAAAAATACAACTTACACGAGCGTTTGGCGCGACGGACTGCGCCGCTATACTGTGGTCGGGAGCCGGCAAGTGCCTGGAAGGACAAGCGTTATGGCCGAGTACGATTTCGACCTCTACATCATCGGCGCGGGCTCGGGCGGCGTTCGCGCCAGCCGCATCGCGGCCCAGAGCGGCGCCAAGGTCGGCATTTGCGAGGACAGCCGGGTCGGCGGCACCTGCGTGATCCGCGGCTGCGTGCCCAAGAAGCTGCTGGTCTATGGCTCGCATTTCGCCGAGGACTTCGAGGACGCGGCGGGCTATGGCTGGACCATTGGCGAGCGCAAATTCGATTGGCCGACCTTGATCGCCAATAAGGACCGGGAAATTGACCGGCTCAACCTGATTTACAAAAAGCTGTTGTCCGATGCCGCCGTGACCTTGCACGAAGCGCGCGGCCGGCTGGTCGACGAACATACCGTCGATGTCGGCGGCACGCGCCACACGGCCAAATACATCGTCATCGCCACCGGCGGCTATCCGGTCAAGCCGCCTATCGTCGGCGCCGAGCTGGCGATCACTTCCAATGAGGCGTTCCACCTGACCAAGCTGCCGCCACGCATCGTCGTGGTCGGCGGCGGCTATATCGCCGTCGAGTTCGCCGGCATCTTCAACGGCCTGGGCGCAGAGGTCACGCAGGTGATCCGGCGCGAGACGGTGCTGCGCGGTTTCGACGAAGAGGTGCGCAGCGTCCTACAAAAGGAAATGACCAAGAAGGGCGTGATCTTCCGCAGCCAAACCGAAATCGTTGCGATCGAAAAAGGCGAAGGCTTTCTGCGCTGCCGCACCGCGGCGGGCGAAGCGATCGAGGCCGATGCGGTGATGTATGCCACCGGCCGCGATCCCAATACCAAGAATCTCGGCCTCGAGGAAGTCGGCGTCACCTTGAACAAGGCGGGCGCTATTGCGGTCGATGAATGGTCGCAGAGCACGGTGCCCAGCATCTACGCCATCGGCGACGTTACCGATCGCGTCAACTTGACGCCGGTCGCGATTATGGAAGGCCATTATTTAGCCAATACCTTGTTTCATAACCAGCCGATGAAGCCGGACCACGCCAACGTGCCCAGCGCGGTGTTCAGCCAGCCCGGTGTGGCCACGGTCGGCCTGAGCGAAGAGCGGGCGCGCCGGACGTACGGCGAGGTCGATGTCTACGCTTCGAGCTTCCGGCCGATGAAATACACTTTGTCCGGCCGCCAGCAGCACAGTTTCATGAAGCTGGTGGTGGACGCCAAATACGACAAGGTAGTGGGAGCCCACATGGTAGGCGACGATGCCGCCGAGATCATCCAGGGTTTGGCCGTGGCGATCAAAGCCGGTGCCACCAAAAAGCATTTCGACACCACGGTGGGCATCCACCCGACGGCGGCGGAAGAGTTCGTCACCATGCGCACCAAGCGGGCAGCCCCGCAGGGCACGGGTGCGACCAAGGCCGCGGAATAGCGGGGCGCTGTTACGAACCGGACACAGACAATCGCTCTGCCCGATCGGCAGAAACATGAGGTGTGGCAAGCATTTAGCGACGATCGGGACAATCTGTCGGCAGGCGCTGCATTAGCCCGGTGTGGGGCGCTTTCGCTGGCGTGGACCGGCGAAAAATCGTATAGCCATGGTCCCTTAACCCAGGGAATGGCGGAAAGGCTTTAACAATGGCTCTCGGGCTTGGACCGAAATCGACTTCCGGAAACGCTGCGCCTAGCCGCGCGCGCAACTGGTCGCCGGAGAGCTGGCGCGCCAAGAAGCTAGAGCAAGCGCCGATCTATGACGATGCCAAGAGCTTGGAAGGGGCCGAGGAGCGCCTGCGCCGCTACCCGCCGCTGGTTTTTGCAGGCGAAGCGCGCCGGCTACGATCGGCGTTGGCCAAGGTAGCGGAAGGCAAGGCTTTCCTGCTGCAAGGCGGCGATTGCGCGGAAAGCTTCGCCGAGTTCTCCGCCAACAACATCCGCGACATGTTCCGCGTGCTGCTGCAGATGGCCGTGGTGTTGACCTATGGCGGCGGCTTGCCCGTCGTAAAGGTCGGCCGTATGGCCGGCCAGTTCGCCAAGCCGCGTTCGGCGCCGACCGAAACGATCGATGGCATCGAGTTGCCGTCCTATCGCGGCGACATCGTCAACGGCTTCGAGTTCGAGGAAAAAGCGCGCCGACCCGATCCCGAGCGCATGGTGCAGTCTTACAATCAATCTGCTGCCACGCTCAATCTGTTGCGCGCCTTTGCCCAAGGCGGTTACGCCGATCTGCACCAAGTGCATCGGTGGAATTTGGGCTTCGTCGCCAATTCGCCGGCCGGCGAGCGCTACGCCGATCTGGCCAATCGCCTCGACGACACTTTGGCGTTCATGGCGGCTTGTGGCCTGACTTCGGATACGACGCCGCAAATCGCCGAGACCGATTTCTTCACCAGCCACGAAGCACTGTTGCTGCCTTACGAGCAATGTCTGACGCGGGTCGATTCGACCACCGGCGATTGGTACGATTGCTCGGCGCATTTGTTGTGGATCGGCGATCGCACGCGCCAGCCCGACAGCGCCCATGTCGAGTTCCTGCGCGGCGTGCGCAATCCGCTGGGCATGAAAGCTGGCCCCAGTTTGAGCACCGACGATCTGCTGCGCCTGCTCGATATCTTGAACCCCGATAACATGCCCGGCCGTATCACCATCATCAGCCGTATGGGCGCGGGCAACGTGCACAAGAAGCTGCCGGCGTTGCTGCGCGCTGTTCAGCGCGAGGGCAGGTCGGTGGTGTGGTCGTGCGATCCCATGCACGGCAACACCATCAAGTCGGTGACCGGCTTCAAGACCCGCCGCTTCGACCAGATCCTGTCCGAAGTGCGCGATTTCTTCGCCGTGCATCGCGCCGAAGGCACCCATGCCGGCGGCGTGCATTTCGAGATGACCGGCCAGGAGGTCACCGAATGCGTCGGCGGCGCCCAGGCCATCACCGAAGAGCGGCTGGGCGATCGCTATCACACCGCTTGCGATCCGCGCCTCAACGCCAGCCAGGCGTTGGAGTTGGCGTTCCTGATCGCCGAGCATCTCAAAGCCGAGCGCCTCGACATCGAGCGCGAGGCGGCCACGGCAGTCGTTGGCTTGTAGCTGGGGCCTGTAAAACCGCGGAGCCGCGCAATGCATCCCGAAAGCGATGAAGTCGCGCGCTACTCCGACAGCTATTTCAATCGCACCAAAGACATCATCGGCCGGTTTGGCGATGCGCGCGTAACATACGCGGTGTTCATGCGCCGCCCGGTGGTCTGCGCGCCGCGCCTGGCGATGGACTGGCTTGAGGAAATGGCACGCCAGCGCGGCACCAGTTTCGAGATCGATCTGCGCTATCCGGAAGGCAAATGGGTCGGCGCCGGCGAGCCGATCTTCTACATCACCGGACCGTTCTTCCATCTGGTCGATCTCGAGACCTTGTTGCTGCAGAAGCTGGGCCCGGCCTGTGTCGCAGCCTACAACGCCTATCAGATGTGCACCGATCTGCCCAAGGTGGCGTTCTTGGCCATGGACGCGCGCCATTGCGCTGGTACGGAAATGGCCGAGTTGATGGCCTATGCCGCCTCGGTCGGCTCGCAACGCGCCCAGCGCAAGGCCGATGCGGTGGGCTTCGTCGGCACCTCGACGCAAGACGCTGCGCATTTCTTTGGCGCGGGCAAAGGGCTCGGCACCATGCCGCACGCCTTGATCGGCTATGCCGGCTCGACCCTGCGCGCGGCCGAGATGTATTTCGAGACGTTTCCCGACGACCCGCTGACCGTGCTGGTGGATTATTTCGGTCGGGAGGTCACCGATTCGCTCGAGGTGTGCCGGCGCTTTCCCGACCTCGCCCATG
>JBBSNV010000269.1:0-3964 GCA_038260375.1 Reyranellales bacterium | reverse complement strand
TGCCGGCATTGTTGACCAGCCCATGGATGGCGCCGAAATCGTCGACCGCGCTTTGCACCACTTCCTGCACGAACCCAGCATCGGCCACCGAGCCGGCATAGGCGCGGGCGGTCTTGCTGCCGAACTTGGTGGCCAATTCGGCGATACCCTGCTGCTTGATGTCCACCAGCACCAGTTTGGCGCCAAGATCGGCCGCCAGCTCGGCCACAGCCTGGCCGATGCCCTGGCCGGCGCCGGTCACCATGATGACGCGGCCTTCGAGCGACATCGGATTAATCATAGTCACAGCCCCAGCATTTGCTTGGCCAGGATGTTGCGTTGGATCTCGTTTGACCCGGCATAGATCGAGGCGGCGCGGTGATTGAAATATTGCGGCACGGTGGTGATCGCGTATTCCGGCACGATCGGCTCGATATTGCTCCCCGGCGCGCGGGCTTCGGGCTCGAACGGCTGGGCGTAATAGCCAATCGCTTCGAGCGCGATCTCGGTCAGCTTCTGCAAGGTCTCCGAGCCGCGGATTTTCATCATCGATGACGCAGCACCTGGATTCTGCCCGTTGTTTAGCGCCGCCATGATGCGCTTCTCGGCATATTCCAAGGCCAGCACGTCGATCTCGGCCTCGGCCATGCGCTGCCGGAAATACGGATCGTCGGCCAAACGCTCGCCGCTCGAGGCGCTTTCTTGCGCCGCCATGTGGCGCAGGCTTTCTATCGCCTTGATCAGCCCGGGGGAATAAGGATCGCCGCCGCGCTCGAACTCCAGCAAATATTTGGCCACGGTCCAGCCGGCATTCTCGTCGCCGATGCGATTTGCCACCGGCACTTTCACGTTGTCGAAGAACACCTGATTGACTTCATGGTCGCCAGCCAAAGTGATGATCGGCTTAATGGCGATTCCGGGTGCCTTGATGTCGTCGATCAGCACGAAGGAAATGCCGTTCTGCGCCTTGCCCTCGCCAGAGGTGCGCACCAGGCAGAACATGCGGTTGGCATGGTGTGCGAAGGTAGTCCAGATCTTGGTGCCGTTGATCACGTAGTGATCGCCGTCGCGCACCGCGCGGGTTTTGAGCGATGCCAAATCCGAGCCCGAGCCCGGTTCGGAATAGCCCTGGCACCACACGTCTTCGCCCGACAGGATGCGCGGCAAGTATTTGGCTTTCTGTTCCGGCGTGCCGAAGCGGATGATCACCGGCCCGACCATGCGCACTGCCATGTTGAAGAAGCGTGGCGCGTTGGCTCGCGCGCATTCCTCGTGGAAGATGTAGCGCTGCACGGCGTTCCAGCCGGCGCCGCCTTCTTCGACCGGCCAGTTGGGCGCGATCCAGCCTTGCTCCGCCAGCGCCTTGTACCAGCGATGCCCGGTTTCGAAATCGGCGAACACTCCGCCGGCGCGCTTGTCGGCCTCGCGCATGTCCGGCGTCAGTTTCTGGTCGAGAAACTGCTGCACTTCGGCGCGGAAGGCTTCGTCCTGTTTGCTGAGCGCCAGATCCATGACTGCCTCCTTCAGAATTCGAGACAGATTTTGCCGAAATGGCCGGCGTCTTTCATTGCCTGCAGCGCATCCTGCACTTTAGTCCAGGGATAGACCTGATCGACCACCGGCTTCATCTTGTGTTTGGCGATGAAGGCGTTCATCGCTTCGAACTGTTCGCGGCTGCCGACCGAGATGCCGTGGATGTGCAAATTCTTGCCGAAGATGGTGTTGACGAAAATCTTCTGCGCCACGCCGCTCAGCAGGCCGATCACCACGACGCTGCCGCCGACCTTGGCCGCTTCGAGCGACTGGTTGAAGGTGTCGGCGCCGCCCACCTCGATCACGCAATCGACACCGCCATTGGTTGCGGCGACTGCGGCCTTACCCCATTCCGGCGTGGTCTTGTAGTTGATCAGCGCATCGGCACCGAGCTGCTTGGCGTGGGCCAACTTCTCGTCGCTGCTCGACGTCACCACCACGTGGCAGCCCAACAGCTTGGCGAATTGCAGCGCGAAGATCGACACGCCGCCGGTGCCTTGCACCAGCACCCAATCGCCCGCTTTTATCTTGGCCTCGTTGACCAGGCCGCGCCACGCGGTCAGTGCTGCGCAGGGCAGGGTGGCGGCTT
The DNA here is from genome assembly GCA_038260375.1 of Reyranellales bacterium. GTDB lineage: Bacteria > Pseudomonadota > Alphaproteobacteria > Reyranellales > JAQSWP01 > JBBSNV01. The sequence continues at coordinate 1,863 of JBBSNV010000269.1, read as the reverse complement.
CGAGGTAGGACAGATGCACAGGGAACGGCGTGACGCCTTCGGCATCGAGCAGCATCTTTTCCTGCAGCACGCCAGGCACTGAGCCGCCCAGTGCCGCCACGCGCTTGGGCGCCGCGACCGGCCCGTCGATCCAGGATTGGAAAAAGATCGGGCAGACACGATCGCCTGGCGTGACCCGCGTCACGCCGCTGCCCACCGCGACGACGTCGCCAGCACCGTCGGAGAATGGGATCACCGGCAGTTTGGCGCCGCCCATGCCCTGCACCATCAGCAGGTCGCGGTAGTTGAGCGAGGCTGCTTTCATGGCGACGACGATCTGGCCCTCGCCGGGTTTGGGTTCGGGCTGCTCGACGACCTTCAGGTGATCGATGCCCCAGTCGCCGCTAACTTCGATGGTTTTCATTCGCATGCCAGATGGTTGAAGTTCGCTGGGACGAAAGCCTACTGTATGAACAGGCGTTCAGGAAGAATAAGCGATCTGCTTTCGCAGGGAGGAACAATGTCGGACGCAACGCAGTCCCCTGGCCCGCTATCGGGCGTGCGGGTGCTGGATTTTACGCAGTTCATCGCCGGGCCAGTGGCAACGCGGCTAATGGGCGAGATGGGTGCGGAGATCATCAAGATCGAGCTGGCGCCGGGCGGCGACAATGCCCGTGCGCTGCCCAACATGAAGGACGGGCGCAGCGCCTATTTCGTGCAGCACAATGTCGGCAAGAAAAGCGTCTGCGTCGATCTCGGCAAACCTGAAGCGCGCGAGGTGTTGCTGCGCCTGGTCGAAAAGGTCGATGTGTTGGTGGAGAATTTCTCGCCTGGGGTGATCGACCGGCTGGGCTTCGGCTGGGAGGTGGTCAGCAAACTCAACCCGACCTTGATCATGTGTTCGATCTCGGCCATGGGCCAGACCGGGCCGCTGGCGCGGCTGAAGGGCTTCGACTTCGTGGCCCAGGCCTATTCCGGCATTTCCGACGTGATCGGCAATCCAGGCGAAGCGCCGATGGCGGTGGGTGCCGCGATCGGCGATACCGGCAGCGGCATGATGGCGCTGGCCGCCATCAATGCTGCGCTCTATGCGCGCGCCAAGCCGATGGGAAAGGGCCAGTTCCTCGATATCGCCATGATCGATTTCTACACCCAGTGTCACGAGATCAATATTCAAATCGCTAGCACTTCGGGCGGCACCAATATCCCGACGCGCGGCGGCTCGATGCACAATACGATCTGTCCGATCGGCATGTTCTCCTGCAATGACGGCTACATCCTGGTGGTGTGCATCGGCGATCACTGGCGCCGGCTGTGCAAAGTGCTGGGCCGGCCCGATCTGATCGATCATCCGCGTTACAAGAACAACGACCAGCGCATGATGCATCGCGACGAGGTGGTCGCCATTCTTGAGGAATGGCTGATGCGCCATACCGTCGAGCAGGCGTTGGCGGCACTAGAGAAAGAGGGCCTGCCTTGCGCGCCGGTGCTCACGGTCGATCAAGCGATGAAGCATCCGCATATGCTGGCGCGCGGCACTATCCGCACCATCCAAGACCCTGTGTTCGGCGAATTCCAGGTGCCGGGCATGCCGCTGCGTTTTTCCGAATTCCCGCTACGCGATCCCGGCATCGCGCCGTTCCTCGGTCAGCACAACGCCCAAGTGCTGCACGACTATCTCGGCCTCGATCAAGCCGCGGTCGATAAGCTCACGACGGCAGGTACATTGAAAGAAGCGATGATTTAAGAGAGAAGATTTTTCCTTGCATGCCCTTCTCCCGCTTGCGGGAAGTTTGCATAAATGGTGGTGTTTGTGATTCGATACTGTCCCATCACGGAGGTGTCGATGAGCGAGCGGAAGCTGGGGCAGTTGAGCTTGGCCGA
>JBBSNV010000268.1:0-3965 GCA_038260375.1 Reyranellales bacterium | reverse complement strand
GGCCGCGACGCCGGCGACCTTGGCCCGGCCGCGCACGTCCATTTCCTGGCCGTTGAGCTGCAAAGTCAGCGTGCCGTCCGTCAGATCGATGCCCGGCACCACGTCCTTGAGCGAAAGCCCGCGGGTCGACGCGGAGGCCGAGAATTCCAGTTGCTTCATGGTCAATTTGTCGAGCAGCGGGAATTGCAGCCGCAGCCTGGCGGCAATCTGTCCGCCGGCGCGCGCCGGTGCGACGACCGAATTGGGCGGCAAGCCGACTTTGGGGTGCGACAGCAGCCGGGCAATCGAAGCGAACGGTCCCGTCGCCGATGCGTCGATCATGGCTCGTTCGTTGTCGCTGCCGAGGTTGACCAATTTGACGTCGCCGACATCGAGAGTGACGTCGCCCAGCCTGCCCTCGGTAATGTGGAAGGAGACTTGTGTCGGCTCGAACACTGCCGTGCCGCCGACATTCTCCGCCGGCGGCATGGGCGATAGATACGAAACCGTGGCGCCGGAAAAACTCAGGCTGCCGCGCTGCAGGTCGACCGATGGAATGCTGCTGCCGTCGATCGGACCTTTGACGGCAATTTGCAGCACAATGTCGCGCGCCATGCCCTGGCTGACATTGGCCAACGCCCACCGTCGTCCGCCGGGCGCCAGACCGGGCGGCCAGTATTTCGCCAGATCGCTGCCGGGGAACCCGTTGATGTTGATCTCGCCCAGGAAATCGACGCCGGTAGGCGTGAGCTGGCCCTTGCCGGTGGCCAGCAACACGGTGCCGGCGAAATCGACCTCGGCACGATCCAGGCTCAGCCGCTGCGTAGCCAAATTGACCTCGCCGCGCAGGATCATGGACTGCACCGGACGCGGGTTCCCCAGCAAATCGGGCAGGTTAATTACGCCCTGGCTGCCCACGACATTGACCGTGACACTACGCAGATCGCCCTGCCCCGACAGCACCGCGTCGACCGTGCCGGAAAACGGCACGTCGATATCGGTCAGCCGCTGCAACCGGGGATCGAAGCGCGCGAACACGGCCGGACGCAACGCCTCGAAATTGACAGCCACCGCCATGCGGTCGCGGTTGCGGGTGTATAGTGCGCGCACATTGACCGCCGAGCGCTGGTCGCCGGTATCGAGTTCCAGCGCGGCTTCCACCAGCACGCCCTGGTCGTTGCGATAAAGCGCGATATCCGTTCTGGGCGAACGCCACAGCAGATTCTTACGTTTGTCCTGAAACGCGATATCGGCGCCGACGATCGTTACCCGATCGAGCTTGCGAATGGGGCTGTCGCCACCGCCGTTGAGCAATTGGTCGAACAATACCGCGACGATGCTGCCGGTTGCGTCGCCGTCTTGCTTGTCGAAGCTGTAGTTGAAGCCGCCCTGCTCGTCGACCACGACGTGCAGGCGCAGCTTTTCCATCTGCACCGAAGTCGGCGCGATCTCGCCGGTCAGCAGCGAGATCAAGCTGAGCTTAACTGCCGCCTCGGGCACTGTGCCGATGATTCGCCCGCCAGGATCGAGCGCTTCGACGGTCTGGAGGTGGACTTCCAACGTGCGGTCCCAGCCGGCCCAGTTCAGGGTAACCCGGCGCGCCACCAGGCGGACCGAACCGTCGGGCGTTGTGAAGCCGCGCTCGACATAGGGTCGCAAAATATCGAGCGGTACCGGCCCTTGCGACAGGCGCCAAATCGCCAGCGCGGTCAGGATGACCAGGCCGGCGACTACCACCATCGCCGCCCGCAGCAGGAATTTTCCTGTACGCCTGATCAAACGGAGAACCCTTTCGCGCTTATTGACCGGTCATCGTTCTTGCCCCAGCCTGCGCTCGATTTACCAGCCGGAATAACAGGCAAGCTGTAGCAGGATAACGCTTTTCGCCATATGGCTTCATCAGCGCCCAAACCGCTTGGGTTACGCATGCCGCCGCCCGCCGTGCCCGCCCAAGCCAAGATCGGGCTGGAGCATTGGGCCGAGCGGGTGGCGCGCATGGCTCCCGACCTTCCCGGCGCCCAAGCCGCGCTGGGCCTTGCGACCGACGCGAATGGCAGGCGCCTGCTGGAATCGTTGTTCGGCAATAGCCCCTATCTCGGCCAATTGGCGCTGACCGATCCCGCTTTTCTCGCCCAAGCGATTTCCGGCGGACTCGACAGCGCCGCCGCCGATGCCTTGGCGCTGGCGAGCCAAATCGCCGCCGGCGAGAATCAAACGACAATTATGGCGCGGCTGCGGCAAGCCAAGCGTCGCGTGGCGCTGGTCACCGCTCTGGCCGATGTCACCGGCGCGTGGCCGTTGGACCGCATCACCGCAACCCTATCCATACTGGCCGAGAACTCTCTGAACACTACGGTGCAGCATCTGCTGTTGGATGCACAGGGTAAGGGCCTGTTGCGCTTGAATGGCGATACCGCCAATGCCGGCTATTTCATCCTGGGAATGGGCAAACTAGGCGCGCGCGAGCTGAACTATTCCAGCGACATCGATCTGATTGCGCTTTACGACGGCGATAAAGCAGAGGCTTGCGGTTTGGACACGCCGGGCCAGTTCTTCGTGCGCTTAACCCGCGAGCTGGTCAAAATGATGAATGAGCGCACCGCCGACGGTTACGTGTTCCGCACCGATCTACGGCTACGGCCCGATCCCGGTTCGACGCCGCTCGCCATGTCGGTGCTGGCAGCCGAAACCTATTACGAAAGCGTCGGCCAAAATTGGGAGCGCGCCGCCATGATCAAGGCGCGCACGGTGGCCGGCGATCAAGAATCCGGCGCGGCCTTTCTCAAGGCGTTGGTGCCTTACGTATGGCGCAAGTCGCTCGACTTCGCCGCGATCCAAGACATCCATTCGATCAAGCGCCAGATCAACGCCTATCGCGGCGGCGGCACGATCGCGGTGCACGGCCATAACATCAAGCTGGGCCGTGGCGGCATTCGCGAGATCGAATTCTTCGCCCAAACCCAACAACTGATCTATGGCGGGCGCATGCCGGGCTTGCGCGTCAACGGCACAGTCGCTGCGTTGCGCGCCTTGACCGACGAAGAACTGATCGAGCCGCGGACCGCCCAAGAGTTGGTCGCGGCCTATGGCTTTTTGCGCCGGGTCGAACATCGCCTGCAAATGATCGCCGACGAGCAGACCCATTCCTTGCCGAGCAGCGACGAGAAGTTGCACGAGCTGGCGATCTTCCTGGGCTACGACAGCGCCGATTCGTTCACCGAAGAACTGCTGCAACAACTGCGCCTGGTGGAGCGTCACTACGCGCATCTGTTCGAGGACGCGCCTAGCCTATCCGGTCCCGGCAATCTGGTATTCACCGGCGCCGAAGACGATCCCGACACCATCGCCACCTTGCGCAGCCTGGGCTTCGCCGACGCCAGCCGCACCGCCGCCATGGTGCGGCAATGGCATCACGGCCGCTATCGCGCCACCATCACCGCACGGTCGCGCGAGTTGCTGACCGAATTGGTCCCGACGATTCTGAAAGAGCTGGGAACGACCGCCGATCCCGATGGCGCGTTGATGCGCTTCGATGCCTTCATGGCGCGCCTGCCGGCCGGTATTCAATTGTTCTCCCTGTTTTACGCCAATCCCGGCTTGCTGCGCCTGGTCGCCACCATCATGGGCAGTGCGCCGCGTTTGGCCGAGCATCTAGGCCGCAAGCCCGCGCTGTTCGATGCATTGTTGCATTCGGACATGCTGGATTCGCTGCCCGACGAGCAAACCTTGCGCGCCGATCTTGCGGCGCAGATGAAGACCGCGACCGATTTCCAGGACGCGCTCGACATCACGCGGCGCTGGATGAACGACCGGCGCTTCCAGATCGGCGTGCAGCTGCTGACGCGGCGCATCGATCAAGATCGTGCCGGCCCGGCCCTGACGGCGGCAGCCGATGCAGTGTTGAACGAGTTGATCCCGCGCGTGCAGGCGGAGTTTGCCAAACAGCATGGCGAATTCGCCGGCCCTAGCCTGGCGGTGGTGGCGCT
>JBBSNV010000267.1:0-3990 GCA_038260375.1 Reyranellales bacterium | reverse complement strand
CGCCGTGATCATCGGCGGCAACAAATGGGTAGTGGTGCAGCGATAGCGCTGCCAGTCGGCCATCGCCTGTTCGGCGTCGAACCGGTCGGCCAGCACCACGCAGGCCCCGCGAATCCAGAACGGATAGACGCCGTTCATACTGGCCATCGAGCCGAACATGGGAATGGCGAGGTAGAAGCAGTCCTGTGCGGTCAGGTCGATCGGCGTGCCGATGTCCCAGGCCTTGCGCCACACGCAATGGGTGATCATCGCACCCTTGGGCAGCGCGGTGGTGCCCGAGCTGTAGCTGATCAAGGCCGGCTGGTCCGGATCGGTGGCCATCGCTGGCAACTGCCAATCGCGCGTTAGGCCATCCGACCAATTATGCACACTGGGTAGCTTGGCGTGGTCGTAAGCGTCGAGCGCGATCACCGCGCGCAATTCAGGCAGCGCCCTGGTCTGCAGCGCGCCTGTTGGTTTCTGGCGTAGCTCCGGGCATAGCTCAGCCAGGTCACCCAGGAAGTCGCGGAACGCACCGTCGCCCGGTACGATCACGGCGCGGCTGTCGGACTGCTTAAGCTGATAGGCGAATTCCTCCTCGCGCAGGCGCGTGTTCAAAATAACCGGCACCAAACCCATCTGCGCCGCGCCCAGCAGGTACCATAGATATTCCGGCCGGTTGGGCAGCCAAATCGAAATGCTGCTGCCTGCCGGCAAGCCCAAGGTGGCGAGCCGGCCCGAGGCACGGTCGATCATTTGTTTGGCGTCGCGGAAGGTCCACCGCTGGTTGCGATAGATCAGCGCCTCGTTGTCGCCATAAGCCTGCGCCATATAGGCGACCGCCTGCGCATAGGTCATGCCGGCGAACTTGTTCACGAGGCAGCCTCCTGGGCGGAATTCTGGCGCGCCAACATTTCGAGCGCCATTTCGCGCAGCTTGAACTTCTGGATCTTGCCGGTGCCCGCGGTGACAGGAAACTCATCGACGAAGAACACATGCGCCGGCACCTTGAAAGACGATAGCCGCGCCTTGAGGAATTCGACAATCTCCTGTTCCGATGGCTTGGCGCCGGCAGCTCTAATCACGAAGGCCGCGCCGATCGCACCGAAACGCGGATGCGGCAAATCGGTCACCGCAACATCGTGCACATCGGCATGCTTCTTGATCGCCGCCTCGACCTCGGCCGTGGCGACGTTGAAGCCATTGTGTTTGTAGCCGTCCTTGACGCGGCGCAGAAACTTGATGCTGCCATCGGCGCGATGGATGCCAAGATCGCCGGTCTTGAACCAGTTGTCCTCGGCGAAAGCGCGCTTGGTCTCTTCCGGCTTGTTGTAATAACCCAAAGTGATGCAATAGCCGCGCACCTGGATCTCGCCTTCGCTATCAACCGGCAGCACGATGTTGCTGTCGGGATCGGCCACTCGCACTTCGATATCGGGCAGCACCGTGCCGTGGCCGTTGATGCGCTGTTCCAGCGGCCAATGCCAATAGCTGCGCGTTGCGGCCGACGAGGTTTCCGTCATGCCATAGGAGGTGAACACTTCCGTCATGCCGAGCTCGTTAGCGGCTTTGCGGAACACAACTGGATCGATGGTCAAGACGATGCCGGTACGCAGACTCGAGATGTCGTAGCGCTTGAACTCGGGATGCTCGAGCAATCTGTCGATCATCAGCGGCAACAGATAGACCGCGGTGCATTTGCGGTCTTGAATGGCGCGCAGCATCAGCAGGGGATCGAAATGATCTTCCAGGATCACGCCCGAGCCCCGCGACCAGAAAGTCAGCACGCCGTTGATCGTGCTCAAGATACCAAACAGCGGCACGCACAAATAAAGCCGGTCGTCCTTGGTTTGATTGAAGCGCTCGCCATGATCATAAGCCTTGCGGAACACGCTGTGGCTCAGCATCGCGCCTTTGGGCAGCGCCGTGGTGCCCGACGAATAGGCGATCAGGGATGCCGCGTCGGCATCCTCGGCCAAAGGCGCCGTTGGCAATGCTTTCGATGGCTGCGACCAATCGGTGACACCTTTGTGTCGGGCGTCGTAGGCATCGAGCGCCACGACATGGCGCAGCTTGGGCAGCGCCGCGCAGTGCAGTTCACCCGGTTTGCCGTTCAACAACTCAGGGCACACACCCGATAGATCACCCAGGAAATCGCGATAGGCGATCTCGCCCGGCACGATCACCGCTGTGCAGTCGGACTGATCGATCTGATAGGTGAATTCGTCCGGCTTCAGCCGCGTGTTCAATGTCACGGCCACCGCACCCAACTGTCCCGCGCCCAGCCAGTACCACAAGAACTCCGGGCGATTGGGCAGCCACACCGCTACCTTGTCGCCCGGCCGGATGCCTATGCCGTAAAGCCGCGCCGCCGCGCGATCGATCTCATTTTTGATGTCGGAAAAGCTCCAATCGCGACCGTGGAACGACAACGCCAGCCGGTCGCCATGCTGTTGCGCCAGCACCGCAATCGCTTGTCCGGTGGTGAGCCCCCCAAAGGGATTGGCATGGAACGGATTGGCCGTCACGACGCCGATCCTAGCGCATCGAGCAGTACCTTGTTGACCGCCTCGGGCTCCTCATACATCACCCAATGTCCCGCGCCCTCGATCATGCGCGTGCGCAGCGCCGGATAGCGCTGCTGCATCGCCTGCAGGCAAGCCGGCACGCTGGGGCTCATATAGCAATCGTGCTCGCCGAACAGCATGGTGGTTTTGGCCGAAACATTGTCGAGCGCATCGAACATGGTTTCCGAAGTCGAGATCGGCATGCCCAGCAAGCTGCGCTTCTGCGCCAGCAATTTGCGCTGCACGTCGATCGCCTGGTCGTCGATCTTGGCCGGATCGTAGATCATCGACAACGCCAGATTGCCGCGCACGATGCCGCGCACCTGATCAAGGCTCATGCTGCGGCTGAGCTTGGTAAGTTCATGCGTCTTATTCTGCCACATCGCGCCCATGCCCGATGCCCCCAACACCACCAGCGCTTTGGCTTTGTCGCCCAGCGACACAGTAGTGTGCGCCGCGATCGACGAGCCCAGCGAGAACCCCGCCAGCAGCACCGGCGCATCGCCGGGATCGAGCTGGCGAATGCCTTGCGCGAAATATTGCGCCAAGGCCGGTGCGGTGTGCGGCTCGGGCGCGGTGGGCGAAGAGCCCAGTCCCGGCAGGTCGGCCGCGAACACGCGATGGTGCTGCGCCAAGCCGTCGATATTGCGCAGCCAATGCTTCCACGAGCCAAAGCCGCCATGCAGCAGGAAGATCGCGGTGCCGCGTTGATTGCCGTCGGCCGCGCCCCAACCATGCCACGCGATATGCCCCTCGCCGCATGGCGTGCGGTGAAGCGTGGCGCTGCGTTCGATTCGTTCTTCCAGTTCGTGAACGCGCGGTGCTGCAGCTTGTTGCTGCTCAGCCAGCATGATCTGCGCTCTAGCTCCCGTGCCCGGCGTGGTCGCCTTGCTTTTCGTATTTGTGGCCGAGTTTGATCTCCCAATCGAGGTAGCGGATCATGCCCTCACGGCCCTGCTCATAGGGCGGCAGCCAGAAATCGGGCCCGCCGAACACTTCGGTCGGTTTGCCCTTTTCGAGCGGCAGGCCGGCATCGCGCCAGGCCTTGGTGCCGTTTTCAAGCACCACGACCTTGGCGTAGCCCATGTCGCGCAAGGTGGCGGCGGCGAACACCGACTGGCCTTCTTCCGATGCCGTCACCACGATCTCGTCGTTGGGCGACGCTGCGTCCTTGATAATCGATTCCAGCCAGCCACGCGGCCGCCAATTGGCGCCGGGCAAATGCCCCGCCGCATATTGCAGGCTGGCGCCGACATCGAGCACCACGCATTGGTGCTCGCGGATCAGCTTGTCAATGGCTTGCGGCTTGAGCTTGACGACTTTCTTGCGCGCCTCTTCGATGCCGAGCGGCTGGGGATGCTTGCGGCCCGCCACCAACTTCTCGCCAGCTGCGGTCCAGGCATCGACACCGCCCCTGAGCACGAACACATTGGCGATGCCCATG
>JBBSNV010000266.1:0-4004 GCA_038260375.1 Reyranellales bacterium | reverse complement strand
GTGGCGATCAGGTCGTCTGCCTCGAACCCGCCCTGCTCGATACAGGGCAGGTCGAACGCGCGCACCGCTTCGCGGATCAGCGCGAATTGCGGCACCAAATCTTCCGGCGGCTCGGGCCGGTGTGCTTTGTATTTGGAATAGATCTCGTTGCGGAAGCTCTCTCTGCCCGCATCAAAGATCACCGCCAGATGATCGGCGCCGGCATCGTCGATCAGCTTCATCAGCATGGTGGAAAAGCCGAACACCGCGTTGGTCGGCGTGCCGTCCGGGCGCGACATCGGCGGCAGGGCATGGAAGGCTCTGAAAATATAGCCCGATCCGTCCACCAGATAGAGATGGCGGATGTTATTGAGTTTCGGGTCGGGCTTCGCCTTAGCGATGCTTTTTGCGTTCATGAAACGGAGCTTACACCCCGCCTCGCGCGTCGCCAGCGATGGCTTTCCACAGCTTCCTGCGCTTAGTGTGCGGCGGCCTTGGCCCCGGCCCGCAAAACGAAGCGGCGGTCGCAATAGCCGCAATCGACATGGCCATTGGCGCCGAGATTGAGATAGACCCGCGGATGGCCCAGCGCCCCGCCGCTGCCATCGCACGATACCGTCATGCTGTCGGTCTCGACGATCTCCGGCGGCGGGTTTTGCGACTTGGCAGTGATGATAGCGGTGGTCATGGCGAACCTGATATGCGCGGGCGGGAACGGCGCGGATCATAGCGGTATGGCCCGCGGAATCAACCGTGCCGAAGCCCTTGCTGCGCCTTGTTTTTATCGCCGCGCAGGCCGGAGCCGGATGGTCCGAGATGAATCGCCAGTGCGATCCATCTCGGATCTGAATCCGGCTCTAATATTGGACAATTAGAGTGCGATTCACGTTTCATAGGTAAGCAAAGGCGCTTTCCTATGAAACGATCGCACTCTAGGTTCACATTCATGCCCGACAGCAATCAAACACTCGATGCCGGCACGTTGCCGGCGCTGGCGATCGAAGTCGCCCACCTGACCAAGATCTACGGCGCCAAGCGCAAGACCGCGCCGAAAAAGGCGCTCGACGACGTCAGCCTGGAAATCCCGCGCGGCTCGATGTTCGCGCTGCTGGGCCCCAATGGCGCCGGTAAATCGACTCTGATCAACATCCTGGCCGGGCTGGTGATCAAGACCGCCGGCAGCGCGCGCATCTGGGGCATCGATATCGACGCTCACCCTCGCAGCGCCCGCGCCGCGATCGGCGTGGTGCCGCAGGAGCTGAACATCGATCCGTTCTTCACGCCGCGCCAGGCGATGGAGTTGCAAGGCGGCCTCTACGGCGTGCCCAAGGCCAAGCGCCGTACCATGGAGATTTTGCGCGCGTTGCATCTGGAAGACAAAGCCGATGCCTATTCACGTGCGCTGTCGGGCGGCATGCGAAGGCGTCTTTTGGTGGCGAAGTCTCTCGTTCACAACCCGCCGGTGCTGGTGCTGGACGAGCCCACCGCCGGCGTCGATATCGAATTGCGCCAACAATTGTGGAACTACGTGCGTTCGTTGAATGCCCGTGGCACCACCATCGTGCTGACCACGCATTATCTGGAAGAAGCCGAGCAGCTCTGCGACCGCGTCGCCATCATCAACCACGGCAAGATCATCGCCTGCGACCGCACCGAGGCGTTGCTGGCCAAGCTCGACAATAAATGCCTGAAGCTGACGGTCGATCGCGATCTCGACTCGGTGCCGCCAGCGCTGACGCAATGGAGCACCACCTTGCAAGGCCAGCGTCAGCTCGATATCCGTTATCGTCCCAGCCGCACCCAAGTCGGCGAAATCCTCGACGCCGCGCGCAATGCCGGGCTGGGCATCGCCGACCTCAGCACCGAAGAAAGCGATCTGGAAGACGCCTTCCTGGCGCTCACGCGCAAACCCGCCGCCGAATGAAATTCGTCTTAGCTTTGCTGACGCTGCTCAGTCTGGCGGCCTGCGCGCCTTATGTGGTCGAGCACGGCCCGATCATCGGTACTGCGCAGCTGCAAGCCGACGCCATCATCGCGTCCGACGGCACACGGCTTCCGCTCAAGACTTGGCTGCCCGACGCGCCGCCCCCAACTCCCATCAAAGCAATCGTGTTGGGCCTGCACGGTTATGGCGATTATTCGCGCGCCTTCGACCAGCCCGGCGCGTTATGGGCGCAAAGCGGCATCGCCACCTACGCCTATGACCAACGCGGCTTTGGCGCCACGGCCAGCTTCAACCGCTGGTCCGGCGTGCCGGTGATGATCGACGACATGAAAGCCGCGATCGCGCTGTTGCGCGCGCGCCATCCCAGCCTGCCGCTCTACGTGGTGGGCGAAAGCATGGGCGGCTCGAGTGCCATGGCTGCCATGGCCAGCGCCGGGCCACCTAAGGTTGAGGGCATCATCCTGATCGGCCCGGCGGTGCGCGGGCGCGAGACTTTGGGCCCGGTGGCCAGCGGCGGCTTGAGCTTCTTCGCCCACACCATTCCGTGGTTCCCGGTCTCGACCGTGGGCATGGATTTCCAACCCTCCAACAACATCGCGCTGCTGCAGGAGCTGTCCAAGGATCCGTTGATCATCAAATCGCCGCGGGTCGATACGGTCTATGGCCTAGTCGATGCCATGGATGCCGCACTGGCCGCCGCACCCAAGATGAAACCGCCGCTGTTGATCCTCTATGGCCAGAACGACCGGCTGGTGCCGCGCGACATCATGAAACTGATGCTGAGCCGCCTGCCGCAAGACCCCGCCATCCGCGTCGCCACCTATGGCAAAGGCTATCACATGTTGTTGCGCGATCTGGACGGCGCATTGGTGCAGCGCGACGCCTTGGCCTGGATGCTGGATCACAAAGCACCACTGCCGTCGGGCGCCGATCTGCAAGCCGCTAAATTCTTCGCCGGCGAATAGCAGTGCCCAGTGCCTATCTCGCCGCCGAGGGTTACCAAGCGCAATTGCGCGCCGAGTTGGGCGATGCGATCAGCGCCATCCATGGCCGCCTGTTCCTCAGCGACGCGCCGGCACGATCCGCGACTTGGGCCGCCAATATCTGGCACGAGCCGCAACGCATCGCCATCAGCTCGATTGGCGATGCCGCGCAAAAGCTGCGCGCCATTCAGCGTAACTGGGCGCTCTACGCTGAAGGCCAAATTGGTGGCAAAGGGGGCGGCCGCGCCAAGTTGATCGCCGAGAAGCTGCCGCATGTTTCTGCCAAACCAATAATATTCCCCGAGCCGGCGCCAACCGCACCGTTGGGCTCGTGGACCTTGCTGGCGCCGGACCTGATGCTGGCCGCGGCGCATTGCTCAAGCCCGTTTGCCAACGGCGAAGTGAATTTCGTCGAAGACAAAACCAATCCGCCCAACCGCGCCTATCTGAAATTATGGGACGCCTTCACAGTGCTGTGTCGCTATCCGCAGCCGGGTGAAACTTGCCTCGATCTCGGTGCCAGCCCGGGCGGCTGGAGTTGGGCGCTGGCCAAATTGCGCGCGCAGGTGATCGCCATCGATAAGGCGCCGCTCGATGCCAGGATCGCAGCGCTGCCCAACGTCGAATGGCGCGGCCAGAGCGCCTTCGCGCTCGAGCCCGACACCATGCCCAGGGTCGATTGGCTGTTCAGCGATATCGCCTGCTATCCCGAACGGCTGTTGAGTTTGGTGCAGCGCTGGCTGGCTTCAGGCAACGCACGCAACTTTATCTGCACCTTGAAGTTCCAGGGCGAGACCGATCACGCCACCGCAGCGCAATTCGCCGCCATCCCTGGCGCGCAACTCATCCATTTGCATCACAACAAGCACGAATTGACGTTTGCGCTGTTGAGAAATTAGCCGTCGCCCCGGGCGAGCGGTAGCGAGTTCCTCTCATCTTCACCTCGCCCCGCTTTAGTGGGGAGAGGAAGACTGATGGAGCGCAACAGCGCGAGAGCAGTCAGGTGAGGGGCATGGTGCTATTGAGGGGCCGGCGCCCCTCACCCTCCCATCGCTTCGCGACGGGCCCCTCCCTCTCCCCGCTAAAGCGGGGCGAGG
>JBBSNV010000265.1:0-4010 GCA_038260375.1 Reyranellales bacterium | reverse complement strand
TTTCCAGCGAGCCGTGCATCAGGCGTTTGACTTCGCCGTAAGCGAAAGTCGGACCGGAAGCCAGACGCCTGGTGAGCTTTTCGGTTTCGGCGGCAAGGTCGGCGCGCGGCACGACGAAATTGACGATGCCCAGCTCCTGCGCCTTCTTGGCGTCGAAGCGTTCGGCCAGATAGGCGATCTCCAGCGCCTTGCGCGTACCGACCAGGCGCGGCAGCCAATAGGTCGCCCCACCGTCGGCCGAGAAGCCGATATTCGCATAAGCCAAAGTGAAGAACGCGTCGTCCGAGGCGATCGCCAGATCGGCCGCCATCATCAGGCTCAAGCCGAAGCCTGCGGCAGCGCCCTGCACCGACACCACGGTGGGTTTGTTCATGCGGCGGAACGAATAGATCATGGCGTGCAGCAGATTGACTTTCCATTCCAGCCCGGCGGCATGGCCCTTCTGGTCGGATTTGAGTCGCTCGTAGAAGCCTTTGACGTCGCCGCCAGCCATGAAGTGATCGCCTGCGCCGCGCACCAGTACGCAACGCACTGTGTCGTCGCGCTCGAACGCCGCAGTAGCCTCGATCAGGCTCTTGGTCATCCCGTCGCTCAGCGCATTCAGCGATTGCGGGCGATTTAGCGTGAGGATGCCCACGCCGTCTTTGATCTCGACCAACACATCTTGGCTCATGATTCCCTCCAAAAGAAAACGGCGCCTTGTTTGGCGCCGTTGCTATTCTTGATTAAAAGGCTTCCGCCTTCATCGCCATCATGGGCTCGACGCCGCTTTGGATCGCGGTCACCAGCCCATCGGTCTGCGGCAGCACCCGCTTGACGAAGAACCGGCCGGTGGTGAGCTTGGCGTTGTAGAACTCGGCCTCGCCGCCTTTATCCAGGCCGGCATGCGACGCCTTGGCGATGCGCGCCCACATGAAGGTCATGGCGGTCAACGCAAACAGGCGCAGGAAGTCACTGGCGGCACCACCGGCTTCCTCATGGTTGCGCATGGCGTTCTGCATCAGCCACATCACCGCGCCCTGCAATTGGCCGGTCGCCTTCTCCAGCGGCTGCACGAATTCGGCCAGCGCCGAGTTGTCTTTGTTGTCGGCAACGAAGCCATGCAGCATGGCCAGCCATTTCTGCATCGGCCGGCCGCCATTCATCGCCAGCTTGCGTCCCACGAGATCCAAAGCCTGGATGCCGTTGGCGCCTTCGTAGAGTTGGGTGATGCGCGCGTCGCGCACCAGCTGTTCGACGCCGTTCTCGCGGATATAGCCGTGGCCGCCATAGACTTGCACCGCCCAATTGGCCGATTCGAAGCCCAGATCGGTGAAATAGGCCTTCACCACCGGCGTCAGCAGCGCCAACAGATCTTCGGCGTCTTCGCGCTGGCCCTTGTCTTCGCTGTGGCGTGCCACGTCGATCAAGGTGCCGACCCAATAGGCCAAAGCCCGCGCGCCTTCGGAAAAGGATTTCTGCAGCAACAACATGCGCCGCACATCGGGATGCACGATGATCGGATCGGCCGGCTTGTCCGGCGCCTTGGGGCCCGACAGCGAGCGGCCCTGGATACGGTCTTTCGCGTAGGCCGCCGCGCTCTGATACGCAGTCTCGGCCAGGCCCAGCCCTTGCATGCCGACACCAAGGCGGGCGGCATTCATCATCACGAACATGGCGTTGAGGCCCTTGTTTGCTTCCCCGATCAACCAACCGGTGGCGCCATCGAAGTTCATCACGCAAGTCGAGGATGCCTTGATGCCCATCTTGTGCTCGATCGCGCCGCAGGCAAAACCATTGCGCTGGCCCGGTGTGCCGTCGGCCTTGGGCAGGAATTTCGGTACAATGAAAAGCGAGATGCCTTTGGTGCCGCCCGGCGCATCGGGCAGGCGCGCCAGCACCAGATGCACAATGTTCTTCGACAGATCGTGCTCGCCGGCTGAAATGAAAATCTTGGTGCCGCTGATCTTGTAAGTGCCGTCGGCCTGCGGTTCGGCGCGGCTGCGCAGCATGCCCAGATCGGTACCGCAATGCGGCTCGGTCAAGCACATCGTGCCCGACCATTCGCCGGTGCCCAGCTTGGGCAGATAAAGCTGCTTCAACTCGTCATTGGCGTGATGATGGATCGCCTCATAGGCGCCGGCCGACAGACCGGGATACATGCCGAACGCCAGGTTCGACGAACAGATCATTTCTTGCACCACGAAGCCCACCGTCGCCGGCAAACCCTGGCCGCCGTAATTGGGATCGGTCGACAGATTGGTCCAGCCACCTTCGGTGAAAATGTCGTACGCCTGCTTGAAGCCCTTGGGCGTGCGCACCACACCGTTCTCGAACACGCAGCCTTCTTCGTCGCCCGAACGATTGAGCGGGAACAGCGCCTGTTCGCAGACCTTGGCCGCCTCTTCCAGCACCGCGTCGATCAGGTCGGGCGTGATTTCCTTGAACGCCGGCAGCGCCGAGATGGTCTCGACGTTGAGCACTTCGTTGAGCACGAAACGCATGTCGCGCAGCGGTGCCTTGTAAACAGCCATAATCGTCCTCCCGGATTTTCTTGAACTACGATTGCGCCGGCTTAATCCCGCTCGGGATCGGCGCCCCGTTCGCGCAGCATTTCCACCGCGCCAGCTTCTAACTCGCGCAGCTCGTTGATCTGCGCCTGCAGATCGTGGGCCTTGCGTTCCATGTCGACCACATGCTCGCGGGCGCGCTTCAGCGCGGCCTTCAATTGCGAAATGCGGCTGCGATCGGTCTCGTACAGATCGAGCAATTCCCTGATCTCGGCCAGGCTGAAGCCCAGCCGCTTGCCACGCAGGATCCAGCTCAAACGAAAGCGATCGGCGCGGCTATAGACGCGGTTCAAGCCCTGGCGCGTGGGATGGATCAGGCCCTGGTCTTCGTAAAAACGGATGGTGCGGGCGGTGACGTCGAACTCGCGCGCCAAGCCGGCAATTGTGAAGCTCTGCCGGCCGTCATCTCCAGTGGCACCGCCATTGGCATCGGCATCGGTCTCGCCGACCGATTGTGCCCTGGCCATGATCGTCGCGATGGTCATGGTGTTTTCTACTTCACGTTTACGTAAACGTCAAGCATGCTACGGCCGGGTCATTTGCTCGGCTGTCTGCGGCCGTGGCACGGTAGCTCTTATAGGAACCAGTAATTCGGGGAGGCTTCCATGGTCGACTACATCATCATCGGCGCGGGTTCGGCTGGCTGCACGTTGGCGGCGCGATTAAGCGAAGACGCCTCGGTCAAAGTGCTGGTGCTGGAAGCGGGCAAACCCGACAACCATCTGTTACTACGCATGCCGGCGGGCTTCGCCAGCCTGGGCGATAAATCGCCATTCAACTGGCGCTTCGAGACCGAACCGCAGAAAAATTGCGACAACCGGCGCATGTATTGGCCGCGCGGCAAGACCTTGGGCGGCTCCAGCTCGATCAACGCCATGCTCTACATTCGCGGCGATGCCTACGACTACGATCTGTGGCGCCAACTCGGCAACGATGGCTGGAGCTATCGCGAAGTGCTGCCCTACTTCAGGAAGGCCGAAAACAACGAGCGCGGCGGATCGGAATTTCACGGCACGGGCGGGCCGCTCAACGTCGCCGAGCAAGTCTCGCCGGCGCAAATCAGCAAGGACTTCGTCGCCGCCGCGATTCAAGCCGGCCAAAAATCCTCGGCCGATTTCAACGGCGCCCGCCAAGAAGGCTTCGGCATGTATCAGGTGACGCAGAAGGATGCCAAGCGCTGCAGCACCGCAGTGGGATATCTGCGGCCTGCCATGGCGCGACCCAACCTGACCGTAATCACCGAGGCCTATACGCAAAAAATCCTGACCGAGAACGGCCGCGCCGTCGGCGTGCGCTACGAGAAAGACGGCAAGGTCGAAGACGTACGCGCCGAGCGCGAAGTGATCCTGTCCGGTGGCGCGATCAACTCGCCGCAAGTGTTGCTGCTGTCGGGCATCGGTCCGGCCGACGAACTGAAGAAGCTGGGCATCGAGGTGGTGCACGACCTGCCTGGCGTCGGCG
>JBBSNV010000264.1:0-4019 GCA_038260375.1 Reyranellales bacterium | reverse complement strand
TTTGTCATGAACGGATATTCCTCGTGAGCAAACGAAAAATCTGCGTGGCCATCACCGCACGCGCCAGCTATTCGCGCATTCGTTCGGCGCTGACGGCAATTCGCGGTCATAAGGATTTGGAGCTGCAGCTGGTTGTGGCGGCCTCGGCGCTGCTCGATCGCTACGGCAACGCCATTAAGGTGATGGAAGACGAGGGATTCAAAGTCGATCGTCATGTCTACTCGATCTTGGAAGGCGAGAACCTGGTCACCACCGCCAAATCGACCGGCATTGGCCTGTCGGAAATGGCTGGCGTGTTGGCCGATCTGAAGCCCGATGCCGTGATCAGCATCGCCGACCGGTTCGAGACCATCGCCACCGCTATTGCCGCCGCCTACATGAACATCCCGCTGGTGCACATCCAGGGCGGCGAGATCACCGGCTCGATCGACGAGAAGGTGCGCCACGCCGTCACCAAGCTGGCCGATATTCATTTGGTGGCATCGGACAAAGCCGCCCAGCGCGTCATTCGCATGGGCGAACGCCCTGATGCGGTGCATGTCACCGGCTGTCCGTCGATCGACGTCGCCAAGGACGCCATTCGCGTGCCGCAGCTCCAGGGCGACGTGTTCGGCATCTATGGCGGTGTCGGTCCGGTATTCGATCTGGCCAAGGGCTATGTCGTGGTCATGCAGCATCCGGTCACCACCGAATACGGCGATTCGCGGGCGCATGTCGAAGAGACGCTTCATGCCATTCGCGATTTGGGCCTGCCGACATTGTGGTTCTGGCCCAATGTCGATGCCGGCTCGGACGGCACCTCCAAGGGCATCCGCTCGTTCCGCGAACAGAAGCAACTGCCACTTGTGCATTTCTTCAAGAACATGCCGCCGGAGGAATTCCTGCGTCTGCTTTACGGCAGCCTGTGCATCGTCGGCAATTCCAGCGTGGCGATCCGCGAATGTGCCTATCTCGGCGTGCCGGCGGTCAATATCGGCAGCCGTCAGCAGGGCCGCGATCGCGGCCGCAATGTCGTCGATGTCGGCTACGACCGCGCCGCCATCGTCGCTGCCATCAAAAAGCAGGCGGCACATGGCCGCTACGGGTCGGATCCGATCTATGGCGACGGCAGCGCCGGCCAGCGCATCGCCCAGGTGCTGGCCAAAGCACCGCTGACGATCGAGAAGCGCCTGACGTATTGAACGGCGGCTCAGGCCGACCGGATGATGGCCTCGCTGGCCGCTTCGTCGGCGGCAAACATCTCGCCAAAGCCGCGCGCGGTGACCTCGCGGCGCACCTCGGCGATTTCCTGCGGCGTCACGATACGCGCCCAGGCGCCGATCTTGCCCTGATTGAGCGGCAGGCGCAGGGCTTCCAGGGTGGTGCTCGATTTGCCGGTGACGGCCAGAACCTTGTCGAAATCGTCCTGCTTGCCGGCGAATTGCGCCACCTTCGGCTCCCACGTTGCACCGATGAAGTCGAGTACCTGGCGCATGGTTTGCTCCGGCGCGTTGACCAGCGTCTCGTAGCGCAGTTCCAGATAAGACTTGCCGACGATGTCCATCGACGCAGCATCGCGCCGCGCCTTACCGACGATGCCGCACCAGATTTCGGCAAAACCGCTCGGCCCACCCGACTTGCCGCCGCCATGCAGCGAGGCGAACACGTCCTTGGGGTCGCGCACGATGTGCAGGATCTTGGCGTCGGGCCAGTAGTCGAGAATATGCGCCATATGAGCGACGTTGCCCGGCGTCTTTTCCGCCCAGCGCGGTTTACCCTGATGCCGCGCCACCTCGGCCATGAACAGGTCGAGCAACTGCGCCGTACTGGCAGCGTCAGCGGCGAAACCGTCGATCGTCTTGCGCGGGACCTCGAAGAAGACCGACCATTTTTCCATGCGATCGTTAAAGGCAGCGTCGTGCCGTTGTCGCGGATCGCACTCGAACCAATAGGTCTCCAGCCCCGATGCGATGGCCGAATGCTGCGCCAACATGGCACGCAGCAAGGTCGTGCCGGAGCGGAACACGCCGCCGATGAAAATCGGTGCCTGCGTCATGGCGATCGATGCCAGCGTGCTGCCGGCGCTTGGCTGAACAAGGCATCGCCTGACCATTGCGCGCTGCCACCGCCCGGCAAGTCGTTGTTGGCGAAGCGGGCCAAGAACATGGGCTGGCGCAAGTCGGCGTTGCCGGCTCGCTCCATGGTGAAGGCGAAGCGCAGGCCGCAGGTGGCGGCGCTGTCGGCCGCGGCGCGCGAGCAAGCTTCCAGCGAGCCATAGGGATAGCTGAACGAGATTACGTTGCGGCAGTCCCAGCCGCTCAGCAACTCCATCGAGCGGCGCACTTGATAGTCGGCTGCCGCGTCAGGCAGTTGTCCCAGCACGACATGGCTATGGGCATGGCTGCCGATTGCCGCCTGGGCATCGAGCTCGCGAACCTGCCGCGGTGTCATATAGAGCGCGCGGCTGGCGGCAGCTTCGTCGAAGGCCAATTCGGCGTGCAGAACCTTGTCGACGAACGCAGCCTGCTGGTGCGCGCTGAGGCCGAAATTCAGCAGGTATTTCAGCCGGGCATTGTCCGGCGAATCGTACTTGTACTGTTTGGTGGCATTGGCGGTGTCGATGGCGGCAAGGTCGATGCCGTGTTCGGTCGCAAATTGGTCTAGCCGCGCCAGGATCGTCGCGGGCGCGACCTGGGCGCGCATCAGGTGGATCTTGTGCACGGTTTCTACCGTCGCCTCGGCGATGCAGCGCGTGTTGACGTAAAAGACTGCTGGAATTCCCATGTCCTGCAGGACTGGCCAGGCAGCGGTGTATTGCTCGGCCAACCCGTCGTCGAAGGTAATGGCGATAGCGCTCGGCGGCAGCTTCTTGACCCCGTCGATGGCCGCAGCGATCTGGGCGGCGCCAACGAACTCGCCCGCGCGGCCCAATGCTTCGAGCTGCCGGCGAAAATCGTCCGGCGTGACACCGAAAATGCTGGGGAACGGGGCGGCGAAGCTCGGGCGGACATAATGGAAATTGGCGGCGATCAACATGCAGGACCGATCATGTCTTATCCCCGTTCGATGGCAAAAATATTATGCGCTATCTGGCGCGCCCGCAGGCCGGCGAACCGGCCCAGCGCCGATTGAAAGCGGGCGATGCGTTTGTTGACTTCGGCCACGCCGATGCCAGGAAATTTATGCGCCGTATAGACCTTGCTGCTGGGCGACGATTTCAGGCGCGTTCGCACCAGACGTGCCAGGGCCCGGCGCTGCAGGCGCAACCACGCCGCGATCCAACTGCGCCAGGTGGCGCTGGGCGATGGCGCTAACTCTGCGCGATGCCGGTCGATGGCATCGAGGATACGCGCACAGCTCAATTCGCCGTCGACCGCGGCAATCAGCTCGCGCAGCTTGACATCCTGTGCCGCCGTCAATTGTCGCTCAGTCGGACGCGGCCCGCTCATCGCCTGGCGCAAGCTGGCGAACAGGCTCTCGGCGTCGAAACATTGGCGGCTGAGTTCGTTGGGCAAGGGCAGATCGAATTGGTTGGACACGACCGGCCGATAGGCAAAGGCCGGCGTGCCGATAACGGCGGCTTCAACGGCGCTGGTGCAACCGTTATGCACCAGCGCGCGGGCCGCAGCCAACCACGGCACCACGGGGCCTTCGTGCAGCACATGCACATTGTCCAAACCGCCGGCGGCGATCTCCCACGTCTCCGGATTTTCCGAAGGATGCGGCCGCACCACGATGTTGTAGGGCCGCATCGCCTTGCTCAAGGCCGGTAGCAATTCGAGAAAGGCTTCGAACAGGCGCTTTTTCTGCGCCTGCAAGCCGCCGCGATAGAAATCGGCCTTTTCCGCCGGCGCCCATTCGGCAACCTTGAAGCGCGAGTGATTGGCGATGAAGTGATTGACTGCGCTGAAATTGCTGTTGATCAGAACGAAGTCGCCGAAGCGGCGGCGAATGTCGTCGATCTCGGGCTTGTAGTAGTCGCGCAATTCCGGCCGCATCATGTCGACGCGCGGGTTGCCGGCCTCGATCATCGGCTGGCC
>JBBSNV010000263.1:0-4025 GCA_038260375.1 Reyranellales bacterium | reverse complement strand
GGAGTTCTACAGCCACGGCACCTACAACACGCGCTATTTGATGAACATGGACGAGGCGCAAGAACGCGCGGTTATCCAAGACTCTATCGACACCATCCGCGACTTCACCGGCCAGAAGCTCAATGGCTGGCTGGCGCCGGCGCTGACCTATACCGACCGCACCATGGATCTGGTGGCCGAGATGGGCCTCAGCTACGTGTGCGATTTGTTCCACGACGATCAGCCGACGCCGCTCAAGGTCAAGCAGGGCAAGCTGATCGCGTTGCCGTATTCCTTGGAGATGAACGACGTGATTGCCTACAACGTCAATCTAGTGGCGCCACGGCAATATGCCGAGATCATCAAGCGGCAATTCGATCAACTTTATGAAGAAGGCAAACACACCGGCACGGTAATGTGCATTCCGCTGCACCCCTATCTGGTCGGCTGGCCTTATCGCATCAAGGCGTTCGAAGAGGCGCTGGCCTATATCGCCGGCCACGACAGGGTGTGGTTCGCTACCGGCCGCGAGATCGCCAAGCATTTCATCGACCATAATTACAATGACTTCCAAAAAGCCAGCCTCACGGTGGGAGAACCGTCATGAGCCTGCCGCCGGACTATCTGGAATATCGCAACCGCCGCTACGGCATGGATCACGACCGCTACGACTGGTCGATCCTGCCGCAACGCAAAGCGGTGCAATGGCCAAACGGCGCCAGGATCGCGCTGTCGATCGTCACCGCGCTGGAATGGTTTCCGCTCGACATGAACAACAAGCCGTTCGCGCCGCCGGGCGCGATGGTGACGTCTTATCCCGATCTGCGGCATTACACGTTGCGCGACTACGGCAACCGGGTCGGCATCTATCGCCTGATGCGCGAGTTCGATGCTCGCCAGCTGAAATCGACCGTGGCGATCAATGCCGCGGTGGCGACGCGCTATCCGTCGTTGCTGCAAGAGGTGCGCACACGTGGCTGGGAGGTGATGGGCCACGGCACCGATATGGCGCATCTGCATCACAGCGGCTTGGATCCAGCCGCCGAAGGCGCGTTGATCGACCAGTCGCTCAAGGTGCTGGGTAAAGTACGCGGCTGGCTGTCGCCGGCCAAGGGCGAGTCTTTCGCAACGCCCGATCTGGCGGCAGCGCGCGGCCTCGATTACATCTGCGATTGGGACAATGACGACATGCCCTATGCGATGCGCACGGCATCGGGCCCGCTCTACGCCATGCCGCATTCGCCCGATATCGACGATTTCAGCATCCTGATCCGCAACCATCACAGCGAGCAGGAATTCACAGAGCAACTGATCGACCAGTTCGACGTGCTGTACGACGAAGCAGAAAAGCAAGGCGGGCGCATCATGTCGATTGCGCTGCGACCCTGGATCACCGGCCAGCCGTATCGCATCGGCGCACTGGCCAAGGCGCTCGATCACATGCTGGGCCGCAAGGGCGTGTGGAGTGCCACCTGCGGCGAAATTCTCGACGCTTGGAAAGCACAACAGTGAAGGCGCAGCAGTAAGTCGATGGATTTCGCACCCAGCGAACAGCAACGCCAAATCCTCGATACGGTGGATCGCTTCATGGCGCGCCATGCGCCGCCGGAGGAAATCCGCCGCCGCGATGCTGCCCACACGCCGCCTTACGATCTGTTGCCGGCGATGGGCGCGGCCGGCTTCTTCGGCCTGGCGGTGTCTGAGCAATTCGGCGGCAGCGGCTTGGACTGGACCACGGTGGCGCTGGCGCAAGAGCGTTTCGGCCAGCACGGCTATTGCGTGGCCTCGATCTTCAACCGTGTGGTTGGTTTTGGCGCGATGTCGTTCATGACTTACGCCAGCGAGGCGCAAAAGGCTGTATTCCTGCCGCGCCTGGTGGCGGGCAAATGCCTGATTGCGCTGGCGCTGACCGAACCGCAAGCCGGCAGCGATGCCGCGGCCATCACCACGCGCGGCAAGCCGGTTAAGGGCGGTTGGCTGGTCAGTGGTCGCAAGACTTGGATCAGCGATGCCGGTGGCGCCGATTATCTGTTGAGCGCGGTGCGCACCGAGCCCGGCAGCAAAGGCAGCGGCGGCATCTCGATGCTGCTGATCCCGCGCGAATCAAAAGGCATTGCCATGACCCAGCTGCCTAAAGTTGGCAACAACTGCATGCCGAGCTGGGATATCGGCTTCGACGACGTGTTCGTGCCGAGTTCGGCATTGCTGGGCGACCAAGGCCGTGGCTTTGCCAATCTGATGTCCACCTTGCATTACTCGCGCGCCAGCATGGCCGCCACCATCACCGGCTGCGCCCAGGCCGCGGTCGATGCCGCGCTCGCGCACGCCAAGGAGCGCCAGCAATTCGGCCGGCCGATCGGCTCGTTCCAGGTCATTAGGCACCGGTTGGTCGACATGCAGATGCGGGTCGATGCCAGCCGCCACGGCGTGCGCTATCTGGCCTGGCTGATTAGCACCAACCAGCAATGCCGGCGCGAAGCAGCCCAAGCCAAGGTGCAAGCGACCGAATGCCTGCAATTCGTCACCGAGCACGGCATGCAGATCCTGGCCAGCGCCGGCTATTCGGCCGACAGCGACATGCAGCGCTATTGGCGCGACGCGCGGCTGTATTCCTTCGGCGAAGGCAGCAACGAAATCCAGCGCGACATCATCGCCCGCGAACTCGGGCTATAGGAGAGACGGCATGTACGACATCAAAGCCATCGACATCGTCGCCAACATCTTCACCGAGGAAGTGGGCGAATACCGGCCCAAGAACCGCAAGGCGTTCTATCAGGGCAAGATGAAGGTGGACGACAGCACCATGAACGGCGTGTCGCTCGAAGAAATGCTCAAGCGCATGGATACTGCCGGCATCGAACGCGCGTTTCTGGTCGCCGCCAAGAACGGGCCGATCGGCCATCCCTCCTGCTATCACCTGCCATACGAGTTGGTCGAACGCGCCGTGAAGCAATATCCCGAGCGCTTCTACGGTCTGGCCGGGGTCGATCCCACCGAAGGCATGGACGGCGTGCGCGCCTTGGAGCGTGCGGTCAAGGACATGGGCTTCATCGGCGCCCATTCCTATCCGCATTGGTTCGAGCTGGCGCCCAACCATGCGCGCTATTACCCGTTCTACGCCAAATGCGTCGAGCTCGGCGTGCCGATCCAGCTACAAGTCGGCCAGTCGATGATCTATGCCGCCGATTACCCGCGCCGCAGTGTCGGCCGGCCGATCACCTTGGACGACGTGGCCTGCGATTTCCCCGAGCTGATCCTGATCGGCATCCATGTCGGCATTCCCTGGACCGACGAGATGATCGCCATGGCCTGGAAACACAAGAACGTCTATATCGGCTCGGACGCGCATGCGCCGAAATATTGGCCGCCCAGTTTCGTGCATTACATAAAGAGCTTCGGCCAGGACAAGGTGCTGTTCGGCACCGACTTTCCGGTGCTGGGCTTCGAGCGCACGCGCGAAGAGGTCGAGGCGCTGGGCATTCCCGACGGCGCCAAGCGTAAGTTCCTGCGCGACAACGCCATCCGCATCTACAAGCTGCCGATCAAGTAATGAATCTCGCCCATTCGCTCCGCATCTTGGCGCAATCGCGCCCGCAACATCCGGCGTTGGTGTGGGGCGACAACACGATTCTGTATCGCGATCTCGATGCGCGGGTGCGGCGCAGCGCCAGCTGGTTCAAGAGCCAGGGCATGGCGCAGGGCGACGTGATCGGCGTGGCGCTGGACGACACCGCCGAGCATTTGATCGTGATCTTCGCCTTGGCGGCGCTGGGCGCCACGGTGCTGCCGATGGATTGCCGTTGGACCGTGCCGGAGCAGGAGCGCATCGCCCGGCATTTCAAGGCCAAGCGGGTTTTGCTCGAACAAGACGCGCCATGGAACGATGCCGCGCCCGCGCTGCGCTGCGATGGCAAATGGCATGACGGCATCGCCAAAGCCACGCCGCTGGAGCAACTGGCCGAAGTGCCCAATCTGGCGTTCCTGCTGTCGCTGTCGTCGGGCACCACCGGCATGGCCAAAGGCCCGCTGGTCACGCATGAGCAATT
>JBBSNV010000262.1:0-4033 GCA_038260375.1 Reyranellales bacterium | reverse complement strand
TCGCGGTATCGACGATCTTGGACAGGCCGGGACCGAAGCGGAACGTGTTCTTCAAGCCGCGCGACACCACCTGATCGACCACGCCAACATCGACGACGTGCGGCAGGTCGTATTTGGCGGCAGCTTGCGTGGTGGCCAGCGCAATGCCCGAGGCGAACGGCCCGACGATGGCCGAGACGCCGGCTTCATTCATGCGCTCGACTTCAGCCGCACCGACATCGGGCTTGGACTGGGCATCGCCCAGCACCGCTTCCAGCTTGGCGCCGCCCATCGACTTGATGCCGCCCGCGGCATTGATCGCCTCGATCGCCATCTGTGCACCGGTGCGGCCTTGCGTGCCGGAATATGCCAAGGGTCCAGTTACCGGATGCAGGATGCCGATCTTGATCGGTGCGGCCTGCGCCTTGAGGATCGACGGAAAGCCAATGCCGACGGCCAAAGCGGCGGTCGATGCGCCGGTAACAAATTTACGCCGGCCGATGCTGATCTTGTCGTTGCTCATTGTTTGACTCCCTGTTTGCTCCGAAAGAATGGTCTGGCGCGGCCCGGAGCTCAGGCGGCCGGCGACCAGCTGTTGCGGTTAGGTTCGTGAACGCGGTCCAATTTCAGGCGATGCTGGTAACGGTCGGGCCGATAGAGCCCGACGATGTATTCCACCGCGCGACCCGACTGGTCGAACACGATGCGGCGGATGCGCAGCAACGGCGCGCCCATTTCGACCTCGAGCACCGGCGCCACCTCGGTATCGGCGAGAGTGGCAGAGATGGTCTGGTCGGCCGAGCCGATCCGCACACCCGACCGTTCCAGCAATGCCAGCAACGGCCGCGCCGCCAGGTCGCGCTTGGAATAGGTGCGGCCGATGGCTTCGGGCACGTAAGTGATCAGATAGGAAAACGGCTGGGCTTTGACGGCGCGCGAACGCACCGCGCGTTGCACCATTTCGCCCGGCGCCACGCCCAGTGCGCGGGCCACGTCGGGCGAAGCCGGCACGTAACCGAACTCGCGCAAGCGCACTTCGGTCTTCAGGCCCATCTCCAACAGGTTTTCCAGCAAGCCCTCGACGCCAATCCGCACCGGTTCGGCCGAGGCGCTGGCGATGACCCGCGTTCCCTTGCCGCGCTGGCGCACCACCAAGCCGTTGGCCGCCAGCTCGTCGAGCGCGCGCTTGGCGGTGATGCGCGACACGGCGAATTGGCGCATCAGCTCCTGCTCGCCCGGCACGGTGGCGTCGGCCGAGAACGCGCCACTCATGATCTTGTCGTGCAGGATCAGATAGATCTGGTGATAGAGCGGCGTTGGCAGCCGCTCGTCCACGCCCCGCGATTTCCGTGCTGCCGTTGGTCGCGTCATCATATCTCCGAATACCTAATGATATATTCATAGGTCATTTGGCCGGAGTCGAGTCTAAAGCGCCGCTCAAGCCGCCTCGCCCCGTTAAGAACGGGGAGAGGTGAAGAAAAACTCCGAGCGCCGCTCAAGCCGCGCGAGTACGAAGAAATGGTCGGCGAGATCAGCCGACGCGCCTAAACCTGCCCCGCCGCACCGCTGACTGCGGCGGTGCGCAGCGGCGCGCGCAGGGTGAGATAGAGCCCGCCCACCAGCCAGAGCGACACCGCCAGCATCGCAGCAAGCCACAGCAGCGGGCTGCGCGCATGCAGCGACATCGAGCCCATATAGCCGATGGCGATGGCAACCACCGCCAACACCGCCCAGGCGCTCCAGCGCCCGATATCAGGCGGCGGCGGATCGTCGCTGACCCGCTCGTCCTTCAGCCACGCCGCCAGCTCTTCGGCCGAGGCCACCTTCTGCTCGCCCGGTTTGCCGCCTTCCAATTCCATTTCCTTGGCCACGTCTTGGGCTTCCTTGGCAATGCGCCGGTCGAGCCAACGGCGGAACCAACCGGGCGACGCGGTCGAGGTTTCGGCGACCTCCACTGCCACCGTGGGCTGGGCCGAACGCGAACGGCCGGGCAGCCAATCCCAACCCACCGCCGCAGCCACCAGCGCGATGCCGGCAACATCGACCCACCATGCGCTCTTGAAGATCAGCAGCGCGGCGGCAAAGGCGAACACCAAACGCTGGATCGGGTTGAGCGGCTTGTGGAAATAGCCGGCCAACGCCGCCGTCACCAGGATCATGCCGGCGCTGGCGATGACGGTGGCGGTGACAATCTCCAACGCCGTGCCGCGCATCAGCAGCGCCGGCTCGAACACGAACACCAGCGGCACGATGAAAGCGGCGATGCCCAGCCGCGACGCCTCGAGCATGGTCTTCATCGGGTTGGCGCCGGCCAAACCCGCCGCCGCCACTGCAGCCAAGGCCGTGGGCGGGGTGATGTCCGACACCACGCCGTAATAGAAGGCGAACATATGCGCCGCCATCTCCGGCACGCCGCTGGCTTTGAGGATCGGGATCACCGTCGCCACCATGGTGATGTAAACGGCGGATGCGGTCAGGCCGGTGCCGAGGATCAGCGAGATCAGCGCGGCGATGATCAGGATCAGCCAGAGCTGGTCGGCCACCATGTTGAGGATCAGCTGCGTCACCTGGAAGCTCAGGCCGGTGGCGAACATGGCGCCGATGATGATGCCGGCGCAGGCGACAGTGGTCGACAGGCTGCAGGTCACGCGCGCCGTCACTTCCAGCGCCTCGCCTATTCTACTGGGCGACAGCGCCGTGGCGCGCGACACGAAGGACAACAGGAAAGTGCCCAGGCTGGTGACCAGCGCCACCAGGATGATCGAATAGCCCAGCATCAGCAGGACCGCGATCATCAGCAGCGGGATCGCCAGATAGCCGTTGCTGCGCATGATGCGCCAGGCATTGGGCATGGAATCCTTGGACAGCCGCGACAGGCCCTGCTTGCGCGCCTCGAAATGCACCGTCCAATAGATCGAGAAGTAATAAAGAAAGGCCGGGATCGCCGCGGCCACGATCACCGTCACGTAACTGACGCCCATGAACTCGGCCATCATGAAGGCCACCGCGCCCATAACCGGCGGCATGATCGAGCCGCCCACCGCGGCCGCGGCCTCGACGCCGCCGGCAAAATGCGGGCGATAACCCAACCGCCGCATCATCGGGATGGTGAAAGCGCCGGTGGTCAACACGTTGCTGACGCCACTGCCCGACAGCATGCCGAACAGGCCCGAGGCGATCACGCCGGCCTTGGCCGGGCCGCCCACGCGATGGCCGAATACGGCAAAGGCGATGCGGGTGAAGAAGCTGCCGGCGCCCGCCGCTTGCAGCAACCGGCCGAACAGCAGGAACAGCACGATGTATTGCGCGGCGACCAATAAAGGAATCCCGAACACGCCGGCATCGCCCACCACCAATGTCTGGATCAAGGATTCCGGTTTGATCGGCGGGCCGTAGAAAATGCCGGGAAAATGATCGGCGAACAACGCATGGCTGCAAAAGACCACCGCCAGCAGAATCATCGCCCAGCCGACGGTGCGGCGCACCGCTTCGAAGATCAACAGGATCAGCACGATACCGACGGCGTAGTCGCGCGGCTGCAGGCCGATATACAATTCCTGCCAGGTATCGACGATAGATAAGTAATAGACCGCCAGCACGGCGCAGGCGATCACGCACAAGCCATCGACGACGGCGAAGGCCGGCTTGAACCGGCTGCCGGCCGCGCCCAGCGGGTTGAGCAGGAACACCAAGGACAGCGCGATCAACAGATGGATCGGCAGGAAGATGGCGTTGGTCGGAGCGCCATAGATGCCGATATAGACGTGATACAACACCAGATAGATCGACAGGGTGGCGAGCAGCACCAGCCGCGCCAAGGGCAGGCCGCTCGCCAGCGATCCGACGCGCAGCGCAAACGCAACGGCCAGTGGTGCGATGCTTTTGAGTAATCTGCCGGCGGCACCGCCGGAGTATTCGGGACGCCGTTTGTATCGTTTGTCGCCCAGCGGCACGTACGAGTTTGTGGCGTTATTGGATCGTGCGACGCCGACCTATACTGATAATGGCGCGACCCGCGGCGGTTTGCTGCGATTGGCCGCGATTCCCGAGTCAT
>JBBSNV010000261.1:0-4064 GCA_038260375.1 Reyranellales bacterium | reverse complement strand
GCTCAGCGATTTCGACGATCTCGACGGCTGCAAAGCCTATCTCGCCGGCCCGCCGGTGATGGTCGAGGCCGCCACCACCAAGCTGAAGACGCGCGGCGTGCGCAGCTTCGACATCCATGCCGACGCTTTTTACACCACCGCCGAAACCGCCGCACTGCAGAGCAAGACGGGAACAAAACGATGAGCAATGCTTTAGAGGGGCGGGTGGCCATCGTCACCGGCGCCGGGCGCGGCATCGGAAAGGCGATCGCCGAGCAACTGCACGCGCTGGGCGCGTCGGTGGTGGTGGCCGATAACGGCACCTCGATCGGCGGCGACGGCGCTGATCCCTCGGTAGCGCGCGAGACGGTGCAAGTTTTGGGCAACCGCGCCTTGGCGTTCGAGCAGAGCATCGCCACACCAGGCGCAGCCAGCCTGTTGGTGGCGCGGGCGGTCAAGGAATTCGGCGGCATCGACATCGTGGTCAACAACGCCGCGATCCTGCGCGACGCTTTCATCTTCAAGACCGAGCCCGGCAATTGGGATGCGGTGATCCGCAACAACCTCTCCGGCCCGGCCTATCTGATCGCCGCCGCCAGCGCCGCGATGCGCGAGCAAGGTAAATCCGGTCGCGGCGGCAAGAGCTACGAATGGGGCCGCATCGTCAACATCGTGTCGAGCGCGGGTCTCTACGGCAATTTCGGCCAGGCGGCTTACGCCAGCGCCAAGGCAGGGCTAGTCGGTTTGACCCGCGTCACGGCGATGGATTTGCAGCGCGCCGCCATCACCTGCAATGCCGTGGCGCCGTTTGCCCGGACCCGCGTTACCGACACCATCCAGCCGGCCAACGAGGCGCAGAAGACCTATAAAGAGCGCGCCGTGCGCATCGCACCCAGCCACGTCGCTGCATTGGTGGCCGCGTTGTGCGTGCCCAGCGCCGGCAAGATCACCGGGCAAATCTTCGGCGTGCGGGGCCGCGAAGTTTTCCTGTTCTCCCAAGCGCGGCCGATCGCGCAGCTTGTCAACAAAACCGGCGACTGGGCAGTCGAAGACCTAAGCAAAAAAATATCCGGCGAATTGTCGGCCAAGTTCACCGATCTCGGCACCGATTTGGAAGCCTTCAACACCGAACCCTTCGTCTAAAGGAATACCGCCATGAGCGAGCAAATATTGGTCAAGCACACGGCCGACCTGAAAGACGCGCCGGAGGAGTTCCGCAACGCTTGCGCCAAGCTGGTGATCAGCCACGCGGTCAACGAGCTCTATGGCGCGCAGGTGTTCGACGAACCCGCGATCGCGTTGGCGCCCAATCCCTACGCCAAGTGGCTGACCTGCCGCGTCGCCATGGAGGAATACGGCCACCATGTGCGCTTCCGCGAGCTGGGCGAAGAGATGGGCATTCCGGCCGAGAAAATGACACCTTCCCAGAAGAGGCCTTTGTCGATCTTCGAATTCCCGCTGCGCACTTGGGAAGAATTCTGCGTCATCAAATTACTCGCTGACTTGGCGGAAATCCTGCAAGTCGAAGACTTACTCCACTGCACGTTCCAGCCGCTGCGCAATTTGGCGCGCATGACCATGCCGGAAGAGCGCTTCCACGCGCAGTTCGGCGAAGATTTCTGCACCGAGCTGGTGCAGACCTCCGAAGGCCGCAAGAATGTTCAGGACGCGATCAATCGCTATTATCCGATGCTGCCGGCGTTCTTCGGCGGCTCGCAGTCGAAGAACAACGAGATCTTCCGCAAATGGGGCATCAAGCAGCGCACCAACGACGAGATGCGAGTCGATTTTCTCGAGCGCTGCCGCACCTTGGTCGAAGACAAGCTGAAACTCACGCTGCCGCCGATCGCTGAAGCGGCTTGAGCAACGGATGAGCCCAGCGCAATGAACCAAGCGGCGACTTCGAGCAACGCGGCGGCAGATCGCTTGGCCGATCTGCGCAGCCGCTTACGCATGGCATCGTGGTTTGCCGCTGTCGGCGAAAAGCTGCTCGCGGGCGAGCGCTGGGATGCGCGCGCCTATCTGGCCGGGTTGGGCTTTGCCGATGCCGGCGTCGATGAGGTGGGCAGTTGGCAGGAAGCTGCCGCCATCACCAAGTCACCTGACTGGTCGCGCGCCTGGTGGGACCGCGAGGAAGCCGAGCGCACGCGGCTGCTGGAAATCTGCGGCCGCGATCTTCCCGAACATGAATTGATGGCGGCGTTGAGCCGCATCATGGAGCTGGCCTCGGCCACCACCCATGGCGCTGCCGCTATCGCCGCCTCGCGCGCCGGTGTGGCCGATCAGGCGCTGATCCGGGTTGCAGCGGGCGCGGCGGCCCAAGCCGCTTACCAAGCAGCGTTGTCGGTTCTTGCCAGCAAGGCGGCCAGCGAAGGCGAGCATCCGTTCGCCGTGAAGTTCCGACTGTTCGAAGCCGGACGTTGGCCGTTGGGCATCGCCGGCGGCAGCTTCCACGTGTTCTGAACATGAACACGCATCGCCTCACCCCGTTCTTCGCGCCACGCAGCATCGCCATCGTCGGCGCTGGCGAGCGCGCCACCTCATCCGGTGGCGCCGTGATGCAGATGCTGAAGATCGCCGGCTTCAAGGGCCGCGTCGTGCCCATAAATCCGAAAGTGGGCAATCTCAAAGGCGGCGAGATTTTCGGTTACGCCGCCAAGCCTGCAATTGCCGACATTGGCGAGGCTTGCGATCTGTGCGTCATCGTCATCCGCCCCGACGCCATCCCTCAAGCCTTGCGCGAAGCCGCGGCCAGCGGTCATCGCAATATTTTGATTCTACCCGGTGGTTTTGCCGAAGCGGGGCCAGCCGGCGAAGCGCGCGATCGAGAGGTACGCGAGATCGCCCAGCAGCACGGCCTGACCATCGCCGGACCGAACTGTGCGGGAATCATCCATCTCGATCCGACCTGCCGATTTGCCGCCACCTTCCTGCGCGACTTGCCGCCCGGCGTTGCGGCCGGCGCCACCAATGGCGCGGCCTTGATCTCGCAATCGGGTGCGCTGGCCGAGGAGATCATCGATAAAGCCAACCGGCGCAAGCTGCCATTGGCCAGCGTGGTGTCGGTCGGCAACGCCATGCATCTGGGGGTCGAGGACTATCTGGAATATCTCGGCGCCCAGGACAGCATCGGCAGCGTGCTGCTCTATATAGAGTCGATCGCCGATCCGGAAAAATTCCGCGCCATCGCCCGCAAGGTCGCGGCCACCAAGCCAGTAATCGCGTTTTATGGTGGCAGCACCGCTGTAGGGGGGGCCGCGGCCCGCGCCCATACCGGCGCCACGGTCAACGACGATGCAGCGATCGACGATTTCTGCCGCGATTGCGGCATGGTGCGGGTCAAATCCTTGCGCCGGCTATTGGTGGCGGCCAAAGCCTTCGCGCGCTTCCCGCAAGGTTTGGGCAGACGCGCATTGGTGTTGTCCAACTCCGGCGGTCCTGGCGTGATCGCTGCGGATCAAGCCAGCAGCGAGGGCTTGGAACTGCCACCGTTACCCAAACAATTCGCCGACGTGTTGCGCCAGGCGCTGCCGCCGGAAGCATCGGTGGCCAATCCGCTCGATCTGCTGGCCGATGCGCGCGAGGATCGTTTCGCGCTGACCTTCAACGCGGCGATGGATCACGCCGCGCAGGCTTACGACATGGTGCTGATGATCCATGTCGTGCCCTTCATGGTCGATGCCGGGCCGGTGATCGATACGTTGGCCAAGCTCGCCGCCACCGCCAAATTACCCATCATGCATTCGATGATGGGCACCCTGCCCGATCAGGACAAATGGTTCGCCGCCATGGAAGCGACCGGCGTGCCGATATTCAACGATGTGGAAGAGATGGCCGAAGCCGCCGGGCTGCTGGCACAATATCCGCCACTCCGTGCAGCATTGGCATCGGCGTCGAACGCCGCACCGAAATTGAAAGGCCGCAGCTGATGTTGAACTTCGCCATCGTCTTTCTCGGCGCCGGCATCGGCGGTGCGTTGCGTCACGGCGTCAATCTCGGTGCCTTCCGCTATATCGGCCCGGGCTTGGGTTACGGCACCATCATCGTCAACATCGTGGGCTCGTTCCTGATGGGCGCCATCGCTG
>JBBSNV010000260.1:0-4081 GCA_038260375.1 Reyranellales bacterium | reverse complement strand
CCGGTCCTACACAACTGCCCCAACATCTGTGGCGTGACCCTGGCCGGACTGGCCCAAGCCATCGCCGCACAGGAGTTGCGGCCGGGCAAGGATTTCATCGTCATCGCCTTTGGCATCGATCCCAACGAAGGCCCGGCCGATGCCAAGGCCGATCTGGCGCGCTTGCGCCAGGCCTTCCCGCAACTGCCGGCCGATGGCATCCACGCCCTCACCGGCAGTCCGGCTAATGTCGCCGCGGCGACCTCGGCACTGGGCTATCGCTACGCCTGGGACAATCAGTTGGCTCAGTTCGCGCATCTGGCGGCGCTAGCGGTGCTGACCCAAGACGGCACGTTGTCGCGCTGGCTGTACGGGGTAACCTTCGCGCCGACCGATTTGAAGCTGGCGCTGGTCGACGCGGGCGGCGGCAAGATTGGCAGCTGGACCGACCAGATCTTACTCCTGTGTTATCACTACGATCCGATCAGCGGACGTTACGGCTCGATCATCGGCAACGGCTTGCGCATTGGCGCCGGCCTCACCGTGCTGGGTGGCCTGAGCGCGATCGGTATCGCGCTGTGGCGCGAACGACGGCGTAATAAGGCCGTTATGGCTAAGGCGGGGCCATGATGAATCACCTGTTGCATTTCTGGGCCGGCGAAGCCTCCAGCCATGCCGACAGCGTCGATGCGCTGATGGCTGCCTTCCTCGTGTTGACGGTGCTCCTGGCGGCGCCGGTGTTCATTCTAATGGCGGTGTTCGCCGTCAAATACCGTCGCGGCAAGACCGCCAACCGCAAGCACGCGGTCAACCGCAATGTCTGGGTGGAGATTTCCTGGTCGCTCATTCCGTTCGTGGCCATGCTGGTGTTCTACGTGTGGAGCACTAGCCTGTTCGCCGCGCTATATCATCCGCCGGCCAATGCGCTGAACATCGACGTGGTGGCCAAGCAGTGGATGTGGAAATTCCAGCATCCCGCCGGCCAGCGCGAGATCGACGAGTTGCACGTGCCGGCGGGCCAGCCGGTCAAATTGACCATGGCCTCGCAGGACGTGATCCACAGCCTGTTCGTGCCGGCGCTACGGCTGAAACAGGATGTGGTACCGGGCCGCTACACCACGATGTGGTTTACCGCCGATGCACCCGGCCGCTATGCGTTGGTTTGCGCCCAGTTCTGCGGCGCCAATCATTCGCTGATGGGCGGGGAGCTCGTGGTGATGAGCGCAACCGATTACGCGCGCTGGCTGGAACAGTCCAAAGTTGACAGCTCACTGGCCGAGCAAGGCAAAGCGTTGTTCACCAGCCGCGGCTGCAGCGGCTGCCACAGCCCCGCTTCGACTGTGCATGCGCCGCCGCTGGAAGGCGTCTATGGCAGCACCGTTATGTTAGAAGGCGGCCAGGCGGTGCTGGCCGACGAGCAATATCTGCGCGACAGCATCATGCTGCCGCAGCGCCAGATCGTGGCGGGCTATCCCCATATCATGCCGACCTACCAGAACGTGCTGGGCGAGGAGGATTTGCTGAAGCTGGTAGCCTATCTCAAATCCTTGCGCGGCCAGGACAAGCCATGAGCAATGCCGCCATACCGGGCGCGCAGCCCAATCCCGACAATCTCGACGATCGGGGTCTGTCGGAAACCGCTACCGAACGCGTCAGCTATTTGCGTGCCGGGCATAGTCTGCACTCTTGGTTGTTCACCACCGACCACAAGCGCATCGCGATCTTGTATCTGTTGTCGATCACGTTCTTCTTTTTTGTCGGCGGCTCGGCCGCAGCCTTGCTGCGCATCGACCTGCTGACGCCGGAAGCCGATTTGCTGACCAACGACGGCTACAGCCGCGCCTTCACCTTGCATGGCGTGATCATGGTGTGGTTCTTCCTGATCCCGTCGATCCCCAGCGTGTTTGGCAATTTCCTGCTGCCACTGATGATCGGCGCGCGCGATCTGGCGTTTCCGCGCCTCAACCTGCTGAGCTGGTACATCTATCTGCTGGGCGGGCTGTTCACGATCTTCGTGCTGATCAGCGGCGGCGTCGATACCGGCTGGACTTTCTACACGCCGCTGTCGACCATGTTCGCCAACGGCAAAGTGATATTGGCGGCCACCGCGATTTTCGTGGTCGGCTTCTCCTCGATCATCACCGGGCTTAATTTCATCGTCACAGTGCACAAGCTGCGTTGTCCCGGCATGACCTGGGGACGATTGCCGCTATTCGTCTGGGGCATCTACGCCACCTCCTTCATCCTGGTGCTGGCGACGCCGGTGTTGTCGATCACGCTGATACTGATCGCAGCCGAACGGCTGTTCGGCCTGGGCGTGTTCGATCCGGCGCTGGGCGGCGACCCGCTGCTCTATCAGCATCTATTCTGGTTCTACAGCCACCCGGCGGTCTACATCATGGTGCTGCCAGCGCTCGGTGTGCTGAGTGAACTGGTAGCGGCGGCGGCGCGCAAGCCGGTGTTCGGCTACAAATTCGTGGCCGGCTCCTCGATCGCAATTGCCGCCCTCGGCTTCCTGGTGTGGGGCCACCATATGTTCGTGGCCGGCCAATCGATGTATGCCAGTGCGGCGTTTTCGTTTCTCAGCCTGGCCGTGGCGGTGCCGTCGGGCATCAAGGTCTACAATTGGACCGCGACGCTCTACAAAGGCCACATCTCGCTAGACCCGCCGTTCCTGTTTGCCATGGCGTTCATCGGTCTATTCGTGGTCGGTGGCATGACCGGCTTGATCCTGGCCATGCTGGCAATCGATGTGCATTTGCACGACACCTATTTCGTGGTGGCGCATTTCCACTACATCATGGTCGGCGGCGCGGTCTCGGCCTATTTCGGCGCGCTGCATTACTGGTGGCCCAAGATGTTCGGCCGCCTTTATTCGCTGGCCTGGGGCCGGCTGTCGGCGATTTTCATTTTCCTGGGATTCAACCTGACGTTCTTCCCGCAGTTCATCCTGGGCTATCTCGGCATGCCGCGGCGCTATCATGTTTACGATCCGTCGTTCCAAACTTTGCACGTGCTGTCGTCGGCCGGTGCCGGGATTTTGGCCGTCGCCTATGTCATGCCGTTTCTCTACCTTTTATATTCGTTGCGCTATGGCAAGGAGGCCGGACCCGACCCGTGGGGCGCCACCGGGTTGGAATGGACCGTGCCGTCGCCGCCGCCCAAGCATAATTTCGAACGGATACCCGTGGTGACGAGGCCGCCTTACGACTATCCGGTCGAAAAGGAAGGCGAGAGTGAGTGATCGCCCCGCCCAGCGAAGCGGCGTGCACGACAGCGTGCCCGAGCCGTTCGAGACCCTGCCGCAGCAGCGCCAGGCCGATAAGCTCGGAATGTATCTGTTCCTGGCGACCGAGGTGATGCTGTTTGGCGGTTTGTTCGCCGTACTGTTCGTCACGCGCCTGTTGCATCCGCAGGAAACGATCGCGGCATCGAAGCTGTTACATGTATGGATCGGCACCGCCAACACCGCCGTGCTGCTTACCTCCAGCCTGGCGGTGGCGCTGGGCGTGACTTTCGCCCGCATCGCCAAAGCGCGCCCGGCCGCCTACTGTTTGGCCGTCGCAGCCGGTCTCGGTATCGTTTTCCTGGCGCTCAAAGCAATCGAATACGTCAAGGAATACGACGAAGGTTTGCTGCCGGTAACTTTCACCGCGCACTTCGACAATGCGGCACAGCACCTGTTTATGAATCTCTATTTGATCGCCACCGGCCTGCATGCTTTGCACGTCAGCATCGGTATCGTGCTGCTGAGCGGGTTGGCCTGGCGTATGGAGCGCAAGACGCTGGCACTACCGCGCGAATCGGCCACCGTGGAAGCGAGCGGGCTCTATTGGCATTTGGTCGATGCGGTGTGGATTTTCCTCTATCCCGTTCTTTATCTGGCGCGGTGAGACATGAGCGTGATCCGTCCCTTGCTGCTGGTATGGTCGATGTTGCTGGCGCTGCTGGCCGCCACGGTCGGCGCCAGCTTTCTGCTCACCGGCCCCAGCAGCGTGGTCGCCAGCCTGGGAATCGCGCTGGCCAAGGCGGCGCTGGTCTACTGGTTCTTCATGCGTCTGAAAGACGAAGATGGCGTGGTGCGGTTGGTGGCGCTGGCCGT
>JBBSNV010000259.1:0-4094 GCA_038260375.1 Reyranellales bacterium | reverse complement strand
GATACCTCGGCCAACGATCCCAATGGGCTGCTGGTCGCCACCGAAGAGCCGGCCGAAGCTTAGACGGCGCATTCGTGATAAAAAGCCCCGGTCATCCAACCGGGGTTTTTTAGTGCCTTTATTTCGTTCGCTCGCCCATCCGTCTATCGCCGGCGTGATCGCGTTGGTCGTGGCCGCGTGCCAAAGCACGACGCCATCCACGCCGCCGACCACTCCACCAACAGTATCGGGCACCACTCCGTCCTTGCCGGCAACCAGCGCGGTGGTGATCCCTGCCGTGTTCGCGCATATGCAAGGCTGGAACGCCGACGACCAGCGGCCGGCGTTGCTGGCGTTCCGCCGCTCCTGTGCGCGGCCTTCTCCATTGGCCGCTTCGGCGCGCGTGGCGGTGCAGAAGCAGGATTGGCAGCCGGTTTGCGCCGCCGCCAACCAAGTGGATGCGCGTGACCTTGCTGCGGCGCGCCGGTTCTTCGAAGCCAATTTCGTGCCGGTGTCTTTGCAACGCGGCGACGCGCAGCCTGGTTTGTTCACCGGCTATTTCGAGCCCGAGCTGCGCGCCGCGCTCAAGCGTGATGCCCGCTTCCGCTTTCCGATTTACGCCAAGCCTTCCGATTTGCCGCCGTCGCCCACCACGCCCGGCCTGACGCGAGCGCAAATCGATGCCGGCGCCTTGAACGGCCGCAATCTCGAACTGGCCTATGCCGACGATGCGGTGAACGTGTTCGAGCTGCAGGTGCAAGGCTCGGGCCGCTTGTTGTTGCCCGGTGGGCAGATCATGCGCGTCGGCTTCGCCGGCCATAACGGCCATCCTTACGTCGCGATCGGCCGCATCTTGCAAGACTACGGCGCCAGCAGAGACGACGTCGCCAATTGGCCGACCATCAAAGCCTGGCTGGCGCGCAATCCAGCCAAGGCAAGCGAAGCGATGCAACGCAACGCGCGCTTCATCTTCTTCCGCGAATTGACCGGTGAAGGTCCGGTAGGTTCGATGGGCGTGGCACTGACACCGGAACGCAGCCTGGCCGTCGATCCCTCTTTGGTGCCGTATGGCGCGCCGGTATGGATCGATACCTTCAATCCCGGACCCAAGCCCGACACACTAGGCCCGCCGCTACGCCGGCTGATGGTGGCGCAAGATACTGGTGGCGCGATCAAGGGCCCGGTACGTGGCGATATCTTCTGGGGCGCCGGCGATCGCGCCGAAGATAGTGCCGGCCGGCTAAAATCGCCCGGTATGTGGTGGATCCTGCTGCCGCGCGCGGCGGTGGACCGCCTCGGCAAGTAACCAGGGAGAATTGCGATGGTATGGCTCGTTCTGGCAGTGGCCGGTCTGTGCGAAATCGGCTGGGCGATTGGCCTGAAATACACCGAAGGCTTTACCAAGCTGGTGCCCAGCATCCTCACCGTGCTGGCGATGATTGTCAGCGTGGCGCTGCTGGGTTGGGCGCTGAAAAGCCTGCCGGTGGGCACAGCCTATGCGGTGTGGACCGGCATCGGCGCAGTCGGCACCGCCATCTTGGGCATCGTGCTGTTCGGCGATCCCGCCACCGCCGCGCGGCTGGGCTGTATTGGTTTAATCGTGCTGGGCATCGTCGGGCTGAAGGTGGTGACGCCTGCTTGATCCCTAGGGCCTAAGCGTCTTGCCTCTATCCCGCCAAACCCGCAGGATGGTGCGGGAATCAGAGGGAAGTCATGGCCGATACCGACAAACCCGGCGCGGGGAAACGGGTGGCGCTGTTCGTCACCTGCCTGGTCGATATGTTCCGCCCCAGCGTGGGCTTTGCCGCCGTCAAGCTGCTGCGCGACGCCGGCTGCGTGGTCGAAGTGCCGCCCAGCCAAACCTGTTGCGGCCAGCCCGCCTATAACTCCGGCGACCGCGCCGATACGCGCAAGATCGCACGCCGCACCATCGATGCTTTCGCCGGTTACGATTACGTGGTGGCGCCGTCGGGCTCCTGCGCCGGCATGATCTCGCATCACTATCCCGGCCTGTTCGAGGACGCGCCCGATTATCGTGCCAAGGCGTTCGCGCTGGCCGAAAAAACCTTCGAACTGACCGCCTTCTTGCACGACGTGCTGGGCTTGCGCGAAACACGCACCACTTTCGTTGGCCAAGTGACCTATCACGATTCCTGCTCGGGCTTGCGCGAGCTGGGCGTCAAGAGCCAGCCGCGCGCGCTGTTGAAAGGCGTCGGCGCCGAGATCGTCGAGATGCGCGATTCGGAAATATGCTGCGGCTTTGGCGGCACGTTCTGCGTCAA
This sequence comes from Reyranellales bacterium, assembly GCA_038260375.1. Taxonomy (GTDB): domain Bacteria; phylum Pseudomonadota; class Alphaproteobacteria; order Reyranellales; family JAQSWP01; genus JBBSNV01. The sequence goes on along the minus strand of JBBSNV010000259.1, from coordinate 1,833 downwards.
ATATCCCGACATCTCCAACGCCATGGTGGCGGACAAGACCGGCGATGCCGCAGCCACCGGCGCGCCGTTGCTGCTGGCGGGCGATCTGGGCTGCCTGATGAACATGGCCGGCAAGCTGCAGCGCGAGGGCAAGCCGATGGCGGTGCGCCACATCGCCGAAGTGCTGGCTGGCATGACCGATCATCCAGCGATCGGCGAAGCGGAAAAGAATTAAGCCATGGAATCCACCGCACACGACTTCAAGCACAACGTCGAGAAGGCGCTGGTCGACGAAAATCTGCGCGAATCGCTGATCCGCATGAAGACGGGCTTTCGCGATCGTCGGCTGGCCGCGATCGGCTTGTTGCCCGAGTTCGAGGCGCTGCGCGATCAAGCGCGCGACATCAAGAACCACACTTTGGCCAATCTCGATTTTTATCTCGAGCGCTTCGAAAGCAAGGTCAAAGAGAACGGCGGCCAGGTGCATTGGTGCGAAGATGCCAAGGCGGCGCGCGACAAGGTGCTGGAGATTTGCCAGAGCGTGGGCGCCAAGAGCGCGACCAAATCCAAATCGATGATCGCCGAGGAGATTGCGCTCAACGATCACCTGGAAAAGCACGGCATCGAGCCGGTCGAGACCGATCTGGGCGAATACATCATCCAGCTGCGCAAAGAAGCGCCCAGCCACATCATCGCGCCGGCCATCCATCTGACCAAGGACCAGGTGGCGGACACGTTTCACGAACATCACCAGAAATACGGCTTCACCCAGAGGCTGACCGAGCGCAACGACATGGTGCAGGAAGCGCGCCACGTGTTGCGCGCCAAGTTCCTGGCCGCCGATGTCGGCATCACCGGCGCCAATTTCCTGATCGCCGAGACCGGTACATCCGTGTTGGTGACCAACGAAGGCAATGCCGATCTCACCAACACTTTGCCGCGCGTGCATATCGTCATCGCCAGTTTGGAAAAAGTGGTGCCGTCTTTGGAAGACGCCACCGGCCTGCTGCGCGTGTTGGCGCGCTCGGCCACCGGCCAGGAATGGTCGAGCTACACCACTTTCACCACCGGGCCCAAGCGGCCGGAGGATCTCGACGGGCCGGACCAGTATCACGTCATCTTGCTCGATAACGGCCGCTCGGCGGTGCTGGGCACCGAGTTCCAGGACATGCTGCGGTGTATCCGCTGCGGCGCCTGCATGAATCACTGCCCGGTCTATGGCGCGATCGGCGGCCATGCCTATGGCTGGGTCTATCCCGGCCCGCTGGGCGCGGTGCTCAATCCGCAGCTGCTGGGCGTCAAGGAAGCGGGCAATCTGCCCAACGCCTCGACCTTTTGCGGCAAATGCGAAAGCGTGTGCCCGGTGCGTATTCCGCTGCCCAAGCTGATGCGTCATTGGCGCGAGCGCGAGTTCGAGCGCCATTTGACGCCCAAGGCGATGCGCTACGGCATTCGCGTCTGGGCCTTCTTCGCCCGCCAGCCGCTGCTTTATCGCCTGGGCAGTTCGACCCTGGCGCGGCTGCTGGCGTGGGCGGGCAGGCGGGGCCAGCGCAACGGCCGGTTCCGCTCGCTGCCCTTGGCCGGCGGCTGGACCCGCTATCGCGATCTTCCCGCCCCGGAAAAGGGCGGCAGCTTCATGGCGCGTTGGAATGGCGGCGATCGGACTGGCGAGCGCGGATGAAATCGCCGGCAGCTGCGATGCCCAACGATGTGGCGGCATGGGCTCAAACGGCCAAGCATGCGGTGGAAAGCGGCGATGGCGACGCCGTCGAGCGCGCGTTCCGCCGCCTGGCCGAGTTGCTGCCCGACGAAGCCCGCGCCCATTTCAACCACGCCAAGGCGCTGGGCGATCTG
>JBBSNV010000258.1:0-4098 GCA_038260375.1 Reyranellales bacterium | reverse complement strand
GCGCCGCGTCGCCACGCCCGATCCGTGCCGGCCCGATATCCTGTTGCACGCCATTGCCGGCCTGGTGGAAAAGCTGCCGGCCTACGACCGCATTTCCATCGGCTTTCCCGGCGTGATCCGCGACGGCAGGGTGGTCACGGCGCCGCATTTCGACCAGGACGCGTGGCGCGATTACCCGCTGCAGGACGCGCTGGCGCGCCAGTTCGCCAAGCAGGTGCGGCTGCTCAACGATGCCGAAGTGCAGGGGCTGGGCATCATCGCCGGGCGCGGTTTGGAACTGGTGCTGACCCTCGGCACCGGGGCCGGCACCGCGCTGTTCCGCGATGGTGCGCTGATGCCGCATCTGGAGCTGGCGCAGCATCCGATTCACAAGGGCAAGACTTATAACGACTATATCGGCAACAAAGCGCTTAACGATCATGGCAGCAAGAAATGGAACCATCGTCTGCGCAAGACGATCGATATCCTCTACTCGCTGTTGCATTACGACACGCTGTATCTGGCGGGCGGCAACGCCGTCCATGTCGAGCTCGACCTACCGGAAAACGTGCTGATCGGATCCAATGCCGCCGGTATTACCGGCGGCATTCACTTGTGGGATGCCGATTTTGCGGGCCCAAGTCACCGGCACGACGCATAGCGCAAGCGGCGGGCCCCTGCGCCCGCCAGAAAGACATCGACGCTCATGCCCAATTTCAGTTGCGACCTGGCCGGCGCGGCGTCAGCGCTGCCGCATTTCTGGGAACACACCATTGGCAGCGGTCATGCACCTCTGGCGTTGCGCGCAGACTGGCAGGCGCAGATGCGCCGGGCCCACGACGAGCTTGGCTTCCACCATGTGCGCTTCCATGGCCTGTTGAGCGACGACATGGGTACGCTGATCGGCGAAGGCAGCAGGCTGTTCTATTCGTTCTTCAACGCCGACCAGATTTTCGATTTCCTGCTGTCGATCGGCATGAAGCCGTTCGTCGAGCTGAGCTTCATGCCCGAAGTTCTCGCCTCCGGTGACAAGACGGTGTTCCACTATCGCGCCAATGTCACCCCACCCAAGGATTACGGGAATTGGGCAACGCTCATTCGCAAGTTGGTGGCGCATTGGGCCGAGCGTTACGGCCTAATCGAGCTGCGCCAATGGCTGTTTGAAGTGTGGAACGAACCAAATCTAGACGCTTTCGGCAGCGGCCGGCAGGACGAATATTTCAAGCTCTATCGCTACACCGTCGAAGCCATCAAGTCGGTCGACCCGGCGCTCCAGGTCGGGGGGCCGGCGACGGCGGGCAATGCCTGGATCGCGGATTTCATCGCGTTCTGCGCCAACAATGCGCTGGCCGCCGACTTCATCTCCACCCATCACTATCCAACCGACGCCTTCGGCCAGCCCGGCGACGATACCGAAACCCAGCTGGCAAAAAGCCGGCGCAGCGTGCTGCGCGACGAAACGCGCGAGGTGCGCCGGCAGGTTTGCGACCGGCCGCTCTATTACACCGAATGGTCCACGTCTTCCAATCCGCGCGACCCGATGCATGACGAGTCTTATGCCGCAGCGTTCATTGCCAAGACTATTATGGAAGCCAACGGCCTGGTGCAGGGCTACAGCTATTGGACGTTCTCCGATATTTTCGAGGAGAATTATTTTCCCTCGGTGCCGTTTCACGGCGGCTTTGGCCTGCTCAATATTCACGGCATCGCCAAGCCGGCCTATCGCGCCTATGAACTGCTGCACGCATTGGGCACGGAGCTGCTGCCGGTCGAAGGCGAGCACGCCACGGTCGATACCTGGGTAGTGCGCGGGGTGCGTTCGCTGACCGTGCTGATAGTGAATTGGGCTTTGCCGCGCCATGCCATCGCAACCCAAACGATCCAACTGCACTTGAGCAATGCGCAGCACCCGATCAGTGCCGATGTCCGGCGCATCGATGCCGATCATGCCAACGCCAAACGGCGCTGGCAGGAAATGGGTGCGCCCGACTATCTGAGCGCCGCGTTGGTCGAAGAACTCGACGCCGCCTCGCGTTGCGCGATCGAACCGCAGAAATTCGCCTTTACCAATGGCATGCTCGACTGTGCCGTCATCGTGCCGCCACAAGGCATTGCGGCCGTGACTTTTGGCTTTGCGGACGATCGCCGTGGTTGAACCTGGTACGGCAGAATCCGGCCAATCGGACGAGGAGCTGCTCGATCGCTTCCAGCGTGGCGCGTTTGGCTATTTCCTCGAGCAGTTCAATCCCGACAACGGCTTGGTGGGCGATACCGATCGCGCCGGGGCGCCGGCCAGTATCGCCGTGGTCGGCTTTGCCCTGTCGTGCTATCCGGTTGGCGTCGAGCGCGGCTGGATCGCGCGCGCCGATGCTGCACAGCGCGCGCTTGCCGTCCTGCGCTTCTTCTGCGACAGCCGGCAAGGCGACCAGCCTGACGCCACCGGCTATAAGGGCTTCTACTATCATTTCCTCGACATGAAAACCGGCCGACGTGTCTGGCAGTCCGAGATATCGCTGATCGACACGACGCTGCTTTTGGCCGGCGTGCTGACCGCCGCCACGTATTTCGATCGCGACGCGGCAGATGAGAATGAAATTCGCCGGCGTGCCGACTTCATCTATCGGCGCGTCGATTGGCTATGGGCGCGCGGCGGCGGCGTCAGCGAGTGGCAGGGCTGGAAGCCGGAGGGCGGCTTTCTGCATTACGGCTGGGACGGCTACGACGAGGCGATCATTCTCTATGTGCTCGGCATGGCGTCGCCGACCTTTCCCCTGCCGGCCGACAACTACGCCAAGTGGACCGCGACCTATCAATGGGAGAATATCTACGACGTCGAATTTCTCTATGGCGGGCCGCTGTTTCTGCATCATTATTCCCAGGCTTGGATTGATTTCGCCGGCATTCGCGACCAGTTCATGCGCGAGAAGAAAAGCGACTATTTCGAAAACAGCCGGCGCGCGGCGCTGGTCCAGCGCGAATATGCGCGCCGCAATCCGTACGGCTTCGCGGGCTACGGCAAGGATTGCTGGGGCATTACGGCCTGCGATGGGCCGGGATTCACCACTTTGACCATCGGCGGGCGCGAACGGCGCTTTCTCGGCTATGCCGCGCGGGGCGTGCCGTTCGGGCCCGACGACGGCACCATCGATCCCTGCGCGACACTTGCCTCGCTGCCTTTTACCCCCGAACTCTCGCTATCGGCGCTGCGTCATTTCTGCGCGCACTATCCCGACATGATCCGCCGATCGCGCCTGCCCAGCGGCTTCAATCCGAGCTTTCCCGGCGGCAGTGCAGCGGGCTGGATCTCACAAGGCTCTTTCGGCCTCGACCAGGGCATCGTCGTGTTGATGATCGAAAATTACCGCTCCGGCCTGATTTGGCGGCTGATGCGCCGTTGTCCTAATATCGGCCAGGGCCTGCGTCGCGCCGGCTTTACCGGCGGGTGGCTGTCATGAGCGATCCTGCCTCATTGGTGACGCCGGACGATCCGTGGCGTCGCGCCCTGGTCGAGAGTGTCCATCCGTCCGGCTGGAGCAATCCCAAGCCGGCCGGCCGATACAATCTTGTTGTCATCGGCGCGGGCCCGGCTGGACTGGTCGCGGCGCGCGGGGCGGCGACATTGGGCGGCAAGGTAGCGCTGATCGAGCGCGGTCTGTTGGGCGGGGACTGCCTCAATGTCGGCTGCGTGCCGTCCAAGACGATCATCCGCACCGCCCGTCTCTATGCCGAGATGCGCGACGCGAAGAATTACGGCGCGCTGGTGCCGGGCGATATCGACGTCGACTTCGCCGCCGCGATGGCGCGCATGCGACGCATTCAAGCCCGGCTTGGGCGGACCGATTCGGCGTGGCGGCTGCAGGAGGAGGGTATCGACGTCTATTTCGGCGCTGCGCGCTTTGTCGGCCGCGATACGGTCGCGGTTGGCAGTCAAACCCTGCGCTTTGCCAAGGCACTGGTAGCGACCGGCGCGCGGTCGCTGACGCCGGCCATTCCGGGGCTGGCCGAGGCGGGCTATCTGACCAATGAGAGCGTGTTCGATCTGACGCGATGCCCGCGCCGCCTGCTGGTGATGGGCGGCGGCCCGCTGGGCTGCGAACTGGCGCAGGCATTTTGCCGCTG
>JBBSNV010000257.1:0-4132 GCA_038260375.1 Reyranellales bacterium | reverse complement strand
CGGCCATCTTCGCACCAACCTCCGCTTCCCGCAAAACCCCGATAATCTGCTCTTCCGTAAACCGTATCCGCTTCATCAGTCCGTCCTTCCATCAGGCCGGACTCTAATCAAACCTGGAGGAAAATCAGGGGGTCACGTCAGGATGGAACCACCGGTCCTGATCTTCGACGGCATATGCAAAATCTGCGGCTTCGGCGTGCAGAAAGTGCTGAAACATGACCACGCCGGCATTTTCCACTTCGCCTTTGCTCAAGGCCCGGTTGGCAGCAAACTCAAAGCGCAATACGGGCTGACACCGGGCGATCTGGAAAACGTGGCGCTGATCGCCAACGGTCAATGCTACGTGAAATCCACCGCCGCGCTGAAAGTGCTCGACCGGCTGCCCGGCCCATGGCGGGCGTTGCGCATTCTGTGGCTGGTGCCCCGACCAATCCGTGATTTCTTCTATAGCCTGATCGCGCGGAACCGTTATCGCCTGTTCGGCAAACGCGACGTATGTCTGGTGCCGACCGAAGAGCAGCGCAGCCGCTTTCTCGACCAGGGCTAATCCTCACTCTTGCCGGTGCGAAGCTTGGCCCAATAGTCGAGCCGCTTGGCAATCTCGCGCTCAAAACCACGCTCGGCTGGTTTATAGAATTGACGACGCGGCATGTCGTCGGGAAAATAATTTTGACCCGAGAAACCTCCCTCGGTGTCGTGGTCGTAGGCGTAATCCTTGCCGTAGCCCAAATCCTTCATCAGCCGCGTCGGCGCGTTCAAGATGTGCTTGGGCGGCATTAACGAGCCGGTCTCATGCGCGGCGCGGTTAGCGGCGCCGATCGCTTTGTAAAGCGCGTTGGATTTGGGCGCGGTGGCCAGATAGATCACCGCCTGGGCAATGCACAGCTCGCCTTCGGGCGAGCCCAATCGCTCATAGGCGTCCCACGCCGCTAGGGCCTGCAGTAGCGCCTGCGGATCGGCCATGCCGATGTCTTCGCTGGCGAAACGCACGATGCGGCGCACGATATAGAGCGGGTCTTCGCCGCCAGCCAACATGCGCGCTAGCCAGTAGAGCGCGGCATCGGCGTCCGAGCCGCGCATCGATTTATGCAACGCGCTAATCAGATTGTAATGGCCTTCTTGCGCCTTATCGTAGATCGGCGCGCGCTTCTGCACGGCGCGCACCAAGCCACCGACATCGAGCGGCTTGGCCGCTTTCAGCACGAACAGCTCTTCGGCCATGTTCAACAGGTAACGGCCATCGCCATCGGCCATGGCGCACAGCGCCTCGCGCGCTTCATCGGTCAGCGGCAGCTTGCGCTCTTCCAGAACCTCAGCGCGTGCCAAGAGTAATTCCAGTGCCGTTTGATCCAGTCGCTTCAGCACCAGCACCTGACAGCGCGACAGCAACGCGGCGTTCAATTCGAAAGACGGATTTTCCGTGGTGGCGCCGACCAAGGTAACGGTACCGTCCTCGACGAACGGCAGAAATCCGTCTTGCTGGGCGCGGTTGAAGCGATGGATTTCGTCGACGAACAGCAAGGTGCCCTGGCCCGCGACACGCCGCGAGCGCGCCGCCTCAAAGGCTTTGCGCAGATCGGCGACGCCCGAGAACACCGCCGAGAGCGGCTCGAAATAGAGTCCGGCGCGCTCCGACAATAGCCGCGCGATGGTGGTCTTGCCGCAGCCCGGCGGTCCCCACAGGACGATCGAGGCCAGGCGGCCGGCCGCCATCATCCGACCGATCGGACCTTCCGGCGCCAGCAGGTGATCCTGCCCCACCACCTCTTCCAAGGCCTTGGGCCGCATGCGATCGGCCAACGGCCGCGGCGCCGAAGCCTCGAACAAGCCGGTGGCAGGGGTAGGCTTTTGCGCCATCAGATGCGCAAGGCCAAGGTTACGGTCTGGCCTTCCCGGCGCAGTTGGATGCGCCATTGCCGCACGCCGCTTTCCGCCAGCTTGCGCAGATCGGCCACGCTATGGATCGGCAGATCATTGATCGCCTGAACGATATCGCGCGGCCGCAGGAAATTGACCGCCATCGAGTTGGTTGCAATGTCGGACACCATCACGCCCTTGATTGCGGTATCGAGATTGAACTCGTCGGCTACCGCCGGCGACAGGTTGATAAAAGTGGCGCCGGCGAACGGTCGCGTGTTGAAGGTGAACGGATCGCGCGGCGGATTTTCCGGCGGCGGCTGCAATGGCAGATCGAGATCGATCGCCTTGCCGCCGCGCAACACGCGGATTGGCGCGGTGCCCTTGAGCGGCAAGGTGGCGAGCCGAAAGCGCACCGATCGCTCGTCGTCGACCGGCTGACCGTTGATCGCGGCGATCACGTCGGAGCTCCGCAAACCAGCGGTTTCGGCTGGGCCGCCCGCAGTCAAAGTGCGTACCATCACGCCGGTGGGACGCGGCAGGCCCAGGGACCCAGCGATTTCCGGCGTCACCGGTTGGACCGAGGCTCCCAGCCATGGCCGGATCACACGACGATTGCCGCTTTCGGCGCTTTCGACCACACGGGCCACGATATTGGCCGGCGTGGCGAAGCCGATGCCGATCGAGCCGCCCGATTGCGACAAGATGGCAGTATTGATGCCGACCAGGCGGCCATCCATGCCGACCAGCGCGCCACCGGAATTGCCGGGATTGATCGCAGCATCGGTCTGGATGAAAAGGCCGGTCTCATTGATCGGCAACGAAGTGCGCGCATTGGCCGAAACGATGCCGAAGGTGACGGTCTGGCTCAGGCCGAACGGATTGCCGATCGCCACCACCAGGTCGCCCACCTCGATGTCGTCGGAATTGCGCAACTCGAGATAAGGAAACTTCTCGCCCTCGGCCACGATGCTGAGCACCGCCAGATCGGAGCGTGCGTCCGACAGCAGCAGCTTGGCGTCGTATTCGCGCCGATCGGCCAGCACGACGCGGATCTGGTCGGCGCCCTGCACCACATGGTTGTTGGTCACCACCAGGCCGGCGCTGCGCACGATCACGCCCGAGCCCAGCGAGTTTTGCACCCGGTCCTTGGGAATAGCGCGCAGGAAATCCTCGCCGAAGAAGCGCCGGGCGAACGGATTGTTGAACAGCCCGACATTTTCCTGCACTCGGCGGCGGGCGTAGATATTGACCACGGCCGGCGACACCGCCTTGACCAGTGGCGCGAAGCTCAACTTGACCTGCTCGGCGCTGTGCGGCAATTGCGGCGCCTGTGCGCTTGCCGCACTCATAGCCGCCACTACAACGATCGATGCCAAGCCCATGCGTAAGATCGATTTCAAGCCTGTGATCCTCCCGGCCAAGACTGCTCAGTCTAGCGCCTTGGCATGGCCCGGAAAAGAAAGAGGCAGCCCACAGGCTGCCCCTTCGGAATTCTACGCTGCGGCGGTCGCCTTAGGCGGCTTTGTCGTCTTCCGCGTCTTTCTTCTGGCTCGGGCCGCTATCCTTGCCCTTGGCTTGGACGTCGCGATCGACGAACTCGATCACGGCCAACGGCGCGGCGTCGCCATAGCGAAAACCCTTTTTCAGCACACGGGTGTAACCGCCGGCGCGGCTGGAATAGCGCTGCGCCAGGGTCGAGAACAGCTTCTCGGTGATGACGCGATCGTGCAGATAAGACAGCACTTGGCGACGCGCATGCAACCCACCGCGCTTGCCCAAGGTGACCAGCTTCTCGACGATCGGTCGCAGATCCTTAGCCTTGGGCAAAGTGGTCTCGATCTGCTCATGCTTGATCAAGGCCACGGCCATGTTCATGAACAAAGCCTTGCGGTGGCTCGAAGTCCTGTTGAGCTTCCGCCCGCCCATCCTGTGTCGCATTTTCTCTCTCCATTACCGAACGCTTAGAGCCCCAGCTTGAAGCCCTAGTACGGCTCTTCCAAACGCTTGGCCAATTCTTCGATGTTTTCCGGCGGCCAGTTGGGGATCTCCATGCCGAGATGCAGGCCCATCTGCGCCAAAACTTCCTTGATCTCGTTGAGCGATTTGCGCCCGAAATTCGGCGTGCGCAGCATCTCCGCTTCGGTCTTCTGCACCAGATCGCCGATATAGATGATGTTGTCGTTCTTCAAGCAATTCGCCGAACGCACCGACAGCTCGAGCTCGTCGACCTTGCGCAGCAGATTACGGTTAAACGGCATGTCTTCGGAGCGCT
>JBBSNV010000256.1:0-4146 GCA_038260375.1 Reyranellales bacterium | reverse complement strand
TCTGGTATTGCCGGGTGCCGCGCTGCTGGGCGCGTCACTGATGCAGGCGGCGGATCTGGCGGCGCGCGTGTTGGTAGCACCAGCCGAGTTGCCGATCGGCGTAGTGATGAGCGCGCTGGGCGGGCCGTTCTTCCTGTGGCTGCTCCGTCGCAAACGCGCGCTAACCCCGCCATGAGCGCGACCTTGCAAACCGCTGGCCGGACCATCGGCCTGAGCGCGCGCGCTGTAACGGTCCGCGTCGGCGGCTGCAGCTTGATCGATGCCATCTCGTTGACGGTGGCGCCGGGCGAAATACTGGCGGTGATCGGCGCCAATGGCGCCGGCAAATCGACCTTGCTGCGTACCCTATCGGGCGAAATCGAACCGAGCCAAGGCGCAGTGCAGTTCGACGGCATCGAACTGAAATCGATTCCGCCCGGCCTGCTGGCGCGCCGCCGTGCGGTGCTGCCGCAAGAAACGCGCCTGGCGTTTTCCTTGAAGGTCGAGCAGGTGGTTGGCTTGGGCCGGCTGCCGCATCGCACCACCTCGAACCGGCGTCGGGACGCAGGCGCGATAGCGCGGGCATTGAATGCCGTCGACATGCACGGCTTTGCCGAACGGCAATACGCCACCTTGTCGGGCGGCGAACGCCAGCGGGTCAATCTGGCGCGGGTGCTGGCCCAGCTCAACAGCGACGGCGAAGGTGCCGAGTTAGGTGCGCGCTATCTGTTGCTCGACGAGCCAACCGCGGCGCTGGATCTGAAGCATCAATCGACTTTGCTCAACTTGCTGCGGCGCCAGGCCGATAGTGGTATCGGCATCTTGGCGGTGCTGCACGATCTCAATCAGGCGCTGTTGGCCGATCGAGTGGCGGTGCTGCGTGGCGGACAGTTGTTGGCCCTGGGCCGGACACAAGACGTGCTGACGCCGGAAACGATTTTGGCTGCATTCGATGTGACAGCGCAGACCGTCACCTTGGCGGATGGCCGGCGCATTCTGGCAACGGCGTAATTTCTTGGTCCGCCCCTCGCAAGGAAGACCAAGAGATTCACCACAGAGTCACAGAGGACACAGAGAAGAAAGACAGAGATCAGACATCTCTGTGCCTCTGTGTCTCTGTGGTGAATCTTAGTAAATGGACTTCAAGCCAACAATCCCTGGGCACCACGCGCAACAGCACGAGCAATTCCTCGAGTGCCAAAGCAACGCAGCCCTCAGTCGGCGCATAGTCCGCGCGCGCGACATGGAGAAAGATCGCGCTGCCGTTGCCGGCGATTACCGGCTCGTCGTTCCAACCCAGTTCCACAATCACGTCGTAAATATTGTCGTCGCGCCACAGCCGCTCGTGCCGCGCCGGATGCGGCAGGCCGATGAAACGATTGTAGTCGGCTGCAGCGGAATCGTCGCACCAGCCGTCGCTGGCCGTCAGCGCCTGACTGGGCAATGCGGTGACCAAGGAGGCGATGCGGTCGGGTCGGTACAATACGCGGCGCATTCTCATCCGTGCCGACGGCGTGGCGCCGTCGCCTTCGCGCTTGTCGGTGCGCACGCCGCTGCGTCCCAGCGCACAGCGAAACCGATGCTCGCCCAACGACAGCCATCCGGTGCTGAGCGTGTCGGGAACGACGATGAGGTCGGTGCGCATGGCTTGGTTATAGCGCGGTTGGCTGCTTAAGATCGATGCCGGCAACATTTGCGGAGGGAAAGACCATGGCCAAGACCGTTCTGTACGAAGGCGACGGCCGCATCGGCCGCATCACGCTTAACCGGCCGGAGGCGATGAACGCCATCAATCACGAACTGCCGCTCGACCTGGCCGAGGCGGTGCGCCAGGCCAACGACGACAAGAAAGTGCATGTCATCGTGCTGTCGGGCAATGGACCGGCGTTCTGTGCCGGTTACGATTTGCTGAAATACGCCCAGAACGACGGCAGCAACACCTTCACGCAAACTATGCCGTGGGATCCGATGAGGGATTACAAGGCCATGATGCGCAACAACGATTGCTTCATGAGCCTATGGCGCTCCTACAAGCCGGTGATCGCCAAGGTGCATGGTTATGCGGTGGCCGGCGGTTCGGACATCGCCTTGTGCTCGGACATCATCTTCATGGAAGAGAACGCGCGCATCGGCTACATGCCGACCCGCGTGTGGGGCTGCCCGACCACGGCGATGTGGGTTTATCGAATTGGAGCCGAGAAGGCCAAGCGCATGCTGTTCACCGGCGACAAGATCACCGGCAAGGAAGCGCAGGAGTTGGGGCTGATCTACAGGGCGGTGCCGGAAGCTGAACTCGATGCCGAAGTCGAAGCGATGGCCGAGCGCATGGCCGGCGTGCCGCAGAACCAGTTGATGATGCAAAAGCTAATGATCAACCAAGCCTACGACAACATGGGACTGAACAACACGCAGATGATCGCTACTTTGTTCGACGGTATCACGCGTCATTCGCCCGAGGGCCTGAACTTCAAGCAGCGCGCCGAGGAGCGCGGCTGGAAGGAAGCGGTCAAGGAACGCGACCAGGGCACGTTCGATTGGACCGCCAACCGGCCGATCAACAAGCCACAATAGGTTGAAACCGATGAATCGGATGGCTAGTCCGCGGGGCAGCGGTAGTCGCTGCCGCGATAGCGGGCCGCCTGTCCAGCGGCGGCTTGTCCGCCGGAAATTTGGCCTCTTCCCGCGCAAGAACAAAGGCGACTTGCTGCCCGGCATGCCGACCAGGTGGTCAATTTGACCATGGGGGACAAGAAGGATTACCGTTTCGCCGGGCGCGACCAGGCGGTCGATGCGGCGATGAAAAACGTCGCCCTGAACACGCCGCCGCGGTCCAAGCGCCGAGATCGCGATCGGATTCGAGCGGGCGCGCCAGTCGATCAACTGTTTGGCTGCCGCGGCCAATCCACCAAGTAAACCAAAGGACAATGCTATGTCGATTTCACTATTTGCCCGTCTCTATCAAACCTTCCGCGGCGCTGCGCGCACGACCTTGAGCCGACGCGCCTTCTTTCATACCGCCGCTGCTGGCGCCGCAATCGCCGCGATTCCGGTTCTGTTGTCGCGCGAGGCTCTGGCTGCACCGCAACCTTTGATGCAGCGCGCGCTCGACAGCCTGCGCTCGGCCAAGACGCAGCTGCAGAACGCCACGTCGGATAAGGGCGGCCATCGCGTCAAGGCGATCCAGTACATCAACTCGGCGATCGCCGAAGTGGAAGCCGGCATCCGCTTCGACAACACACATTGATGCCGAAAGCCGGCCGGTCTTAAGAAAGTTCCAACCGCCACTAAAATTATGACGGGCGGCAAAAGGCCGGGCGGTGGAATTACCGCGGGCACGGACCGTAAGTCCTTGCATACGGGCGCTTCGCGTCCGGATTTGCAGGGAGATGTTTATGTCCGTTTCTTTGATTGCGCGTTTTGCCGGTTTGATGTCCGGCCGTAGCGAAATGGCGTTGCCGCGTCGCGCCTTCTTGGGCGCGGCGGTGGCTGGCGCCGCCTTGGCGGCGGTTCCCGCGATGGTCCCCAGCCCGGCCAAGGCCGACGACGACGACCGCGATCATATCGGCGATGCGTTGGAAGATTTGCGCAAGGCGCGTCGCGAATTGGTGCAGGTCGATCACGACCGTATTCACCGCGACCGGGCGCTGCAGCAGCTCGACCAGGCGATTCAGGCCACCTCGCAGATTGAGCGCCGTCGCCGCTAAGCCCCGCCGGCCGGGCCGGCTGCCATCGGCAGTCGGTCCGGTAACGGCTTTGCGTATCTGCTTTCGGCCACGGCGTAGCTATACTGAGGGTCGTAAAGACCTTCGGAGTGTCCCATGCGCCTGGCGCGCCGCCTATTTGTCCTTGTTGCCGCTCTTAGTTTGGCCGGTTCGGCGGTCATGGCCGGCGATCCGCGCGAGACCAATTCGCGCATCGAAGTGAAAATCGACGGCACCCACGTCGAAGCACATCTGCGCAACAGCCTGTTCGCCTTCATCTTCCAGAACCCGCTGGAGCCTGCGGATCGCGGCATTATCTTGCGCTACGAGGTCGATCTACGCATTTCCAATGCCACCGAGGGCGAGCAAGGTCAGGTCAGCGCCCAGGCGTTTCGCTTACAAGCCGACGGCAAGGAAATCCCTTCTTGGACCGGCACTTTCCCCGGCACCCAAACCGATCTGCGCG
>JBBSNV010000255.1:0-4146 GCA_038260375.1 Reyranellales bacterium | reverse complement strand
TCAACGGATCCTGCTCACCTACGACATCGGCGTCGAAGCGACGCGGCTGGCGCTGCACGCGCTGATCGTGGGCGGGTTGATCTCGCTGGGCGCCTACGCCCTGCTGTGGAAGGCGCCACGACCATGGCTGTGGGCGGCGATCGCTGGGGCCAGCGCTTGGCTCCATTTCGCTGTCGTCTGGTTCTTCCTGTTCCACAGCGATTTGGGTCTTGGTTGGAGTTATATCGCGCTGCTGTTGGCGCTGCCGTTGGCGCTGGGCGCTCTGGTTGTTGCACGCCGGCGTCATGCGCCCGGCATGGACGATGCGCTGGGCGCGTTGGCGATCGGCGCCATCGTCTTTATCTCCAGTGCCGTGCCGCTGGAGCTGCGCCGCGAATGGGTGACGATGAGCTATGCGCTGGAACTGCCGGTGGTGGCGTTGCTTGCCTGGCGCGCCCGGCTGCCGATGCTGCGCTGGCTGGTGTGGCTGCTGGCCGCCACCGTCACGATCCGATTGGTGTTCAATCCCTACGTGCTGGATTACGACGTCTCGGCCAACCCTTTCTTGAACTGGGTGCTGTACGGCTACGGCGTGGCGATCGTCAGCTACTGGATCACGACGCTGCTGATCCAGCGCATGCCGATGGACCGGCTGACCGAACCGCTGTTGCTGGCGCTGCAAGCCAGCATGCTGGCTTTCGGCTTCCTGCTGCTCACGCTCGAGGTGCGCAGCATCTTCCATCCCGAAGGATTGGGTGCGCCGAATTTCGCCGTCATGGAGCGCGGCTGGATGAGCCTGTCCTGGGCGATCATGGCGCTGATCCTGATCGCCATGGCCTGGCGGCGACCGCATCCGGTGCTGCGTTGGGGCGCGCGCATTGTCGGCGCCATCAGCTTGATCGCGATCGCGATCGGCAATCTGTTCTGGCTCGACGCTTTGTTCGCCGATGGTGGCGTGGGGGCGGCAGGTCTGTTCAACGGCCTGATCGTGCTGTTCGGCTTGCCGGCGTTGTTGGCTGTTGCGGCTTCGGTCATGCTGCGCCGCTCGGGAGAACAGGAAGCGGCGACCATTGCCGGCATCTTTGCTCTGGTGCTGGGCTTTGCCTTTTTCAGCTACCAGATCCGCCACTGGTTCAATTTCACCGGCCACCATCGCGTCGCCGGATCGATGCAGGATGCCGAGCTCTATGCCTATTCGATCGTCTGGCTGCTGTTCGGCGCGGCGCTGCTGCCGGTTGGCATCGTGCAGCGCAGCACGATGCTGCGCTACGCCTCGCTGATCGTGCTGGTGGCGGTGGTGGGCCAGGTCTTCCTGGTCGATATGTCGGGCCTGACCGGGCTGTTGCGGGTGGCCTCGTTCCTGGGGTTGGGCATCGGCCTGCTGGCCTTGGGCTTCATTTATCGCCGCTATGTGTTTGCCGACGACCGGCCAGTCGCCACGCCGGGCTGACACGGGCTTAGCCGGGGGCTAAATTCGGGCAACGAATTCACCAGGAGGAAACGATGACGACACTTATCTCTGGCGGGCGCTTGTTCGATGGCGACCGCGAGTTGACCGATCACGCCGTGCTGATTGAGAAAGGCACCGTCAAGCGTTTGGCGCCGTTGTCGGAATTCTCCGGCTATGCGGGGCAGCGCATCGACGCCAAGGGCTGCACCGTGCTGCCCGGCCTGATCGATTGCCACGTCCACATGCTGTCGGGCGCCGAGGGAAATCCCGGCCTCGTGCTCGACAAGATGTCGGTGGGCGACATCGTCATGCGCGGCTTCCAGCACATGCAGGCGACCTTGGCCGGCGGCATCACCGCGGTGCGCGATTGCGGCGGCAAGGACTATCTCGAATTCTCGGTGCGCGATGCCTGCAATTCGGGTCGTCAGCTCGGCCCCACCATCATGGCCTCGGGCCGCATGATCTGCATGACCGGCGGTCACGGCAACCGCAGCGGCCGCGTCGCCGATGGCGTCGATGAAGTGGTCAAAGCGGTGCGCGAGCAGATTCATGCCGGCTCCGATTTGATCAAGATCATGGCCACCGGTGGCGTCATGACCCCCGGCGTCAATCCGGAGGACGCGCATTACTCGGCCGAGGAAATGGCGGCCGGTATCAGCGAAGGCCATCGCTTCCACCGCCATTGCGCTTCGCATGCCCAAGGCGCCGAAGGCATCTTGAATGCGGTGCGCGGTGGTATCGATTCGATCGAGCACGGCATCTTCATGACCCAGGAATGCATCGACGAGATGATGGCGCGCGGCACCTGGCTGGTGCCGACCTTGGCGGCGGTCAAGAACATCCTGCGCGGCCACGACGATGGCGAGCCGGGCATTCCGGACTACGTGATCGAGAAGTCCAAGCGCGTTTACGCGATCCACCAGGAAGCCTTCAAGATGTACTACAAGGCCGGCGGCAAGATCGCCATGGGCACCGATTCCGGCACGCCGTTCAACCGCCATGGCGAGAATGCGATGGAGCTGGAGTACATGCATGAGATGGGCATGTCCAACCGCGACGCGCTGCATGCTTCGACCGCTTCCGCCGCCGATCTGATGCGGCGCAAAGATATCGGGCGTTTGGCCGAGGGCAAGTCGGCCGATGTGCTGATCGTCGAGGGCAATGCCCTGGCCGACATCAAGGCGGTGTCGCGCCGCGACAACCATCGTGTGGTGATCAAGCGCGGCATCGTCGCCAAGGATACGCGCGGCAAGAGCCAGGAAACCGGCGTGCTGCTCAACGCCGCGGCAGGTTTGTAAACGGAGATTAACGTGGCCGGCGCCACACCAACGTGAAATTGTCGCTAAAGCGTCGACCGCGCGCTAAGCCGAAAGTTGCGGCCTGCCAGCTCACGCGAGTGATGCCTGGAACGGCTCCTTCGTTGGAATAGGCGACGCTGACCGGCATCAGTCCCGCTTCCTGCGCTGCGCGCTGCAGGTCGATCAGCAACAGCGGCGTGATATGGGCGGGATAACTGCCGGGGCCGAAAGCGGCGGAATGCCCGCGAAACAGCAGTGACACCAAAGAGCGCCAGCTTTCGCAATTGGGCGTGGTCACCACCAGCAATCCGTCGGGCCGCAACAATCGCGCGCAATCGCGAAAGAATTGCCGCGGATTTTCCAGATGCTCGATCACTTCCAGCGCGGCGATGGCGTCGAACGCACCATCCGGCAGCGCCAGCGCCTGGTTGAGATCGCCTTGCAGCCAATCGACCGCAGCGGGCAATGCCGCCGGTCGCGCCATCAAATCGGCGCCGGTCACGCGGTCGAATGCATTGGCTTGCAGCAGCCGGGCAGTGAAGCCGCCTTGGCCGGCGCCGAAATCCAGTACCGCACCGTGCGCATTGTTTTGGCTAAGGCAGCGCAGCGCCATGTCGTAGATGACGTTGTTGGAAATGCCGCCGCTGGCATCGGAGGCCTTTATCCTCTGCTGTTGCAGGGTCTGGTCGGGCATGGTCCTCAGGCGGGGCGTGCGGTGGGCTCAAGCCATGCTAGCATAATCGGCCCGCATCGGACGCGGGGCTTGCGAAGTTTGGATACGATGCGGTTTCTGATCGTTTCATATGCCTTTTTGCCGCATCTGGGCGGGCAAGAAATGGCCAGCCTGGCTTTGGCGGAAGAGTTGGTGCGCCGCGGCCATCAAGTCGATGTCGTCACCGCTACGCCGGATGGACTTAAGCCAGAATTGTCGTTCGCCGTTCACCATCGGCCATCGCCGGGACAATTGCTGGCGCTGCATCGCAAAGCCGATGCGGTGATTCACAACGGCTTCACCCTGCGGTTTGCTTGGCCTTTATTATTGGGGCCAAAAAAGTGGCTGATCATTCATCAAACCTATCTACCTGATCGATGGATGCACCGATCGACGGCGCGATTCGGGCGTAATGTCGCCAATAGTCGCTTCGTCGCCGCTACCTTGCCGGTCAAGGCGCGAGCCATTCCCAACTCTTATAGGACGGATGTATTTCGGCATTTCGACGCCGGCGCGCGCCGTTACGATTTGGCGTTTCTCGGTCGCTTGGTCAGCGACAAGGGGTCGATGCTTTTACTGCAGGCTTTGGTCAAGCTGCAGGCGAGGGGCGCGCAGCCTAGCACCGTCGTGATCGGCGGCGGACCGGAGGAGGTGGTGCTACGGTTGTTCGCTGCCGAGCACAATTTGCCGGTCGAATTCGTCGGCGC
>JBBSNV010000254.1:0-4186 GCA_038260375.1 Reyranellales bacterium | reverse complement strand
GGTGGAATACTGCAATCAGTTGCCGGTCCATCCGCGCCATCCCTATGGCGGCGATTTGGTGTTCACCGCTTTCTCCGGCTCGCACCAGGACGCGATCAAAAAAGGCTTCGATGCCTTGGGCGCTTCCAACAGCAAGGTGTGGGAAGTGCCGTATCTGCCGATCGATCCGGCCGATGTGGGCCGTAGCTACGAAGCGATCATTCGCATCAACAGCCAATCGGGCAAAGGCGGCATCGCCTATATTTTGAAGGCGGATTACGGCATCGATGCGCCGCGCATGTTGCAGGTCGAATTCTCCAAGTTGATTCAAAAGATCGCCGAGGATACCGGCAAGGAGATCGAGCCCAAGCTGATTTGGGACACGTTCCAGACCGAGTATCTCACGCGCAGCAAGCCGTTCGAGTTCAAGAGCCATACCACCCTGCCCACCTCCGCCGATCCCGATCAGCGCATCATCGAGGCCAAAGTGGTCGAGAACGGCAAGGAGAGGATCATCACCGGCCAGGGCAATGGACCGATCGCAGCCTATGTCGATGCCTTGTCGAAGGCCTGCGGCGTGCAGATCAAGGTGCTGGATTTCCACCAGCACGCCACCGGCTCGGGCGCCGACGCCACCGCCGTGGCTTACATCGAAGCGCAGAAGGATGGCGAGCGCACTCTGTGGGGGGTCGGCATGCACCAGAACATCGTCACCGCCTCACTCAAGGCGGTAACTTCAGCCGTCAACCGCGCGCTGACGGCTTAGCTCCTATCGTCACCTCGGAAGCGTGGCGCCAGGCGCCGCGCTATTCAGGGTGACGAATGGAATCACTGCGTCGTTAATTCCGGATCGAGTGTAAACCATTGTGCGTAGCTGCAATCCATCTGGCCGATGCTGCCTGCGGGCGCGAAGCGACGCACCATGGCGAAGTAATCGGTCTGGCCTCCGCCGAAGGCCTTGACCAGCGGCGCATAGCTGCCGACGTCGCCATCGGCATCCGGCCGACGGCGGAACTCGTTGCTGCCGCTGTCCAGCATCTGGCGGAACGGCGAGCGCTGCCAGGCATCGGCGCGTTCGCCTTGGTTGGTCGGGCCGTACGCGACCGTGACGTTTTCCGCCGCGTTGTCGTGATGCCAGCGAAAGGCGCGGCCTTCCCAAGTCGGGTGCAAGGTATCGATCAGGGCCAGCGCCCGGCTGACCGCGACGCCACCGTCGCAGCAGCGCTGGCACATGCCGGCCAGCAGTCGCTCCTCGGCCACGCCGTCCAACCCGGCTTTGGTCAGCCAGGCTACGATGCCATCCAATTGATGTTGTTCCATGCCTATCGATTATCACGGCCCGCCTGGCTGCGAAATCGCGGTACACTGAAACCATGACGAATCCTTCGCCGTTTCCGCCCAAGCCTGGCCCGCCGATCGAAGCGCCGCGCCATTCCAAAGGTTTCCCCGGCCCGGTGCCGCGGCTGGAAGGCCGCGTCGCGGGCGCCGTGCGGCTAGTGTGGAATCTGGTGCTGTCCGGGGCGATTGGCGTGATGATCGGCGGCGTCGGCAGCGCCATGCTGCACGAGGTGATCGAGACGGTGAGCGGACCCTTGGGCGGCACCAGCCAAACCGTGCTGTCGGTTGTGGGTTGGACAGCGGGGATCGGCAGCGCCTTCGTGCTGTTCATGTCCTACTACCTCGACGACAGCCAACAATGATAGGCTAACGCGATCCAATAGTTTGCGAGCAGGTCATGGCCAAAGCCAAGCGTTCCACGCGCACAAAGCGCGCGGTCAAGAAGAAGTCCCCCCCGAAAAAGAAGACGATCAAGAAAACTACCAAGCGGGTAGCGCAACGGGTCAACCGCGCAGTCAAGAAAGCCGTGCGTAAGGCGATCAAGCGCGCCATCAAAAAGCCAGCGGTCAAAAAGCCGGCTGCCAAGAAACCAACCGTTGAGGCCAGCAAGCCGGCAACTACAAGCGTCGCCACACGCGCCATCGGCACCGATCTCGATTTGCTGCACGATCTGATACAGCAGGCCAAAAAGGCCGGCGCCGAGAGCGCCGATGCGCTGCTGGTGCGCGGCATTCAAGTCGCGGTCGGTCAACGCCTGGGCGAACGCGAGAAGCTGGAGCGCTCCGAAGGCCACGATCTGGGCCTGCGCGTGCTGATCGGCAAGCGCCAGGCGATGGTCTCGACCACCGATTTCTCTCCCGGGGCTTTGCGTGAACTGGCGACCCGCGCCGTCGCCATGGCGCGGGCCGTGCCGGAAGATCCATTCTGCGGCATTGCCGAGCGCGAGTTGCTCTCGACGCGCTGGCCCGAACTCGACATCGATCCCGATATCGAGCCCACGGTCGAATGGCTGGCCGAGCAATGCCGGGTCGCCGAGGATGCGGCGCGCGCGGTCAAGGGCGTGACCAATTCCGAAGGCGCCGAAGCCAGCTGGTCGCGCACCGAAGTGGCGCTGGCCACCAGCAACGGTTTCGCCGGCGGCTATTCAAGGTCGGGGTTTGGCCTGTCGGCCTCGGTGCTGGCCGGCGCCGATACCGGCATGGAACGCGATTACGAATGGACCAGCGCGGTGCATCGCCGCGATCTGATGGCTGCCGCCACGGTCGGCAAGCGCGCTGGCGAACGCGCGGTGCGCCGGCTCAATCCCAAAGTCGCCAAGAGCGCCAAGGTGCCGGTGATGTACGACCCACGCGCGTCGGGCAGTTTGCTGGGCCATCTGAGCGGCGCCATCAACGGCCGTGGCATCGCGCGCGGCACATCGTTCCTCAAGGACAAGCTGGGCAAGCCGGTATTCGCGCCCGGAGTGGCGGTGATCGACGATCCACATCGCAAGCGCGGCCAACGCTCCAAGCCGTTCGACGGCGAAGGCCTGCCGACCCAACGCTACGACATCATCAAAGACGGCGTGTTGACCACCTGGCTGCTCGACCTCGCCTCGGCCTGGCAGTTGAAGCTGAAACCCACGGGACACGCCGCGCGCGGCACCTCGGGCCCGCCCTCGCCCTCGTCCAGCAATCTCTACATGGCGCCGGGCAAGCTTACCCCTAAAGCTTTAATGGCCGACATCAAGAGCGGGCTCTACATCACCGAGCTGATCGGCTTCGGCGTCAACGGCGTGACCGGCGATTACAGCCGCGGCGCCTCGGGCTTCTGGATCGAGAACGGCAAGCTGACCTGGCCGGTCAGCGGCATTACCGTGGCCGGCAATCTCAAGGACATGTTCGCCCATTTGATTCCTGCCAACGATTTGGAATTCAAGACCGGCACCGATGCGCCCACCATCCGTTTGGACAATATGACGGTGGCCGGAACGTGAGCATGCGTAAGCTATTGTTGTCGCTCTGCGTGGCGGCGCCGGCGCTGTGCGCCACTTCCATTGCCTACGGCCAGTCGAGCGCCACCGACAGCTCGACCTCGCCCGCGATGGATGCAAGCTATTTCCAAGCCTGCGTACTCAACCTGCGCTCCGACGCCGTCAGCCGCGGCATTCCGGCCAACGTCGCCGACCGCGCGCTCGACAACGTCGAAGTCGATCAGCGCGTGCTGGATCTCGACCGCCGCCAGCCCGAATTCCTGCTGACCTTCTGGAAGTACATCGGCAATAGCATCACCGAGGACCGCGTCAGCAAGGGTCGTCAATTGCTGGCGCAGCAGCGGGCGCTGTTCCAGAAAATTTCCCAGCGCTACGGCGTGCAGCCGGAATATTTGGTGGCGTTCTGGGGACTGGAAAGCAATTACGGCCAGTTCATGGGCGACTTCGCCACCATCCGCTCCCTGGTCACGTTGGCCTGCGACGACCGGCGGCCCAAATTCTTCGCCGACCAGTTGGTCGAAGCCCTGCGCATGATGGCCGGCGATCACATCGACCAAGCGATGATGAAGGGCTCCTGGGCCGGCGCGTTCGGCCAGACCCAGTTCATGCCCTCGACCTTCACCAGCTTTGCCGTCGATGGCGATGGCGACGGGCGGCGCGACATGTTCCGCAGCCTGCCCGACATTTTCTCCTCCTCGGCCAATTACCTGTCCAAAAGCGGCTGGAAAACGGGCCAGCGCGCCGCCATCGAAGTGGTGCTGCCGCAAAATTTCCCCTGGGACCAGGCCGAGCCCGCGATCGAAAAGACCATTGCCGAATGGCAGGTACTGGGCGTACGCCGGGTCGATGGCCAGTCGCTGGGCGCGCCCGACACCAAGGCCGCGATCGGCTTGCCGG
>JBBSNV010000253.1:0-4265 GCA_038260375.1 Reyranellales bacterium | reverse complement strand
GTGCAGATGCAATCGGGCCTGGCCTACATGACCGGGCCGCCGGGCCGGCCGTTACGCGCCGGTGCGCCGATCATCGACATACTGGGCGGCGTGTTCGGCGTGGTTGCGGTGTTGGCGGCGTTGCGCGAGCGCGACCGCACCGGAAAGGGCCAACGCGTCGGCTCGGCGCTGTACGAGACCGCGGCGTTCCTGATGGGGCCGTTCGCGGTGGGCAGCGCGGTGTCGGGCGAGCCGATGCCGCCCCTGCCGGCGCGCAAGAACGCCTGGGGCATTTACGACGTATTCACCGCCGCCGACGCCAAGATGCTGTTCATCGGCGTGACCAGCGATCAACACTGGGCGCGCTTCTGCGAGAAATTCGAGCTGCCCGAGCTGCTGGCCGATGCGCGGCTGAAGACCAACGCGCAACGCACCACGCAGCGCGACTGGATGCTGCCCCAACTGCAAGCGCTGATGGCCAGCCTGCCCAGCGACGAGATCGCGCGCCGCGCCGAAGCCGCCAACATCCCCTGGTCGCGTGTCGGCCATCCCAGCGATCTGATGACCGATCCGCAATTGCTGGCCGGCGGGCTGATCCAAACCGCCAAATCCGCCCTGGGCGGCGGCGGCGCCACGGTCGAGGTGCCGGGCCTGCCGCTCGAGTTCGGCGAAACCCGCGCACGCACGCGGCTGAAAACCCAACCGCCGAGCATCGGCCAGGATGCGCGGGCGGTGCTGGCCGAGGCTGGCTTCGCGGCCGGCGAGATCGACGCGCTGCTCAAGCAGGGCGTGGTGGCGGAGCACGCGGCGTAAGACGCCGGACTCAAGCGGCGTAAGACGCCGGACTCAATACGCCGTCATATCGCTCAGCATGGTGGCGAAGGCGCGCAGATCGACCGTCAGATGGGCCTGGTTGGTGTGCAGCACGATGGTGTAACGCAGCGGCGTCGCCGCCAGCGCGGCATCGCCCTTGGTTACCACGATGACGTCGATCCAGCCATCGGAGCGCAGCACAGTGCGGTGGCGCTGCTTCGACAGCCGCAACGAATCGGCCAAGGTGGCACACACGGCCTGCGGTGCTAGGCATTGCTCCAGCGTGTCCCGATCGTTGTCGCCGTCGAAGCCGGCATAGGTTTCGATGCGACGCTTGCCCGGGCCGAAACAATCCTGCGCCGCGGCGGGATCGAGGAAGATCACCGAGCGCAGATCCTGCCCCAGTTTCACCGACCCTTCGGCGCGGCAATTGTCGTCGCCATCGCGCGGGATCAAGGTGATGCGCGGCTCGCCATCCTCGAATGTCTCGAATTTGGCTTCCGGCGTTTGCGCTGGTGCTGGGGCGTTATCGTCGCCAATTGCAGCGAGCGGTACGGTCTCGATCGGCGACTCCGCTGCGCCGGCGCTCATCGTCAACCAGCCCCATCCCAAGGCCAAAAAGATCGCCGTCGCCTTACGCATCGTTGCCTGACCGTTAGCTGGGAGCGACGGCTTTCCCGGGGACCCGATGGCCCGTCGCTTCCGGCACTGTGAAAGGCGATTTGGACCGGATCGAGGCAATGTTGGCGCCGTCGCCAAGTAGAAATGCCCGCCTCTCGCTTTTACAAAAAATTATTGGGCCAGATCATGCTGCGCCACATATGCGCGGTCGGCGAGTTATCGAAGCCCAGGCCTTCGGCCGGCTGGCGGAAATTGCGGCCGATCACATCGGTGAGAATTTCCGGATCGAAATCGAGCGCCTGCTCGAACGAATAGATGTCGTAGATCGTCACCAGCCGCGCACTCATATACCAACGATGCTGCCGCGCGATCTCATGGTCGCGCTTGATGTAATCGGGCGGCACGTAATCGGCGCCGAAGAAGCGCAGATACGATGCGGGATATTGA
Source organism: Reyranellales bacterium (assembly GCA_038260375.1). Classification (GTDB taxonomy): domain Bacteria; phylum Pseudomonadota; class Alphaproteobacteria; order Reyranellales; family JAQSWP01; genus JBBSNV01. The sequence continues at coordinate 2,405 of JBBSNV010000253.1, read as the reverse complement.
TAGCCCACCGATTCGTCGGCGAAATAGCGCAGCGCCTGGTGATACTGCACCGCCCAGGCCACCTCCTCCGTCACGTAAGGCGCGATCAGCTGCGCGCCCCAATAGCCGTGATCGGACCGCACCAGCGCGCCGTTGGCGATATCGTGCAACAAGCAGGCGATGACGATCTTCTCCTCCTGCCCGGCATCGAGCGCGGTCTTGGCGCTGCGCAGCAAATGGCGGAAGGTGACGTCGCCGAAGCGCAGGCGGAAGAAATCCAGCAAGCTGGGGCGTTCGGGCATGGCCGGCAACGCCGGGTTGTCGCCCATCATCATTACGGTGGTGGCGCCGTCGAGCGCCGCCAGCAATTCCTTTTCGTTATCGACCATCTCGGTGCCGATGCGGCCGACCGGCGCCGCCACGATCAGCCGCTTGCGCCCGGCTTGCGGCAGCGGCTTATCCTTGGAAGGGTGCTCGCGATGATCCATGCGCCATCATCGCGCCCACCGCGCGGCAGCGCAAGATCGGGCCCCTGCGGCAGCGCAAGATCGGGCCCCCGCGACAGCGCAAGATCGGGCCCGCACAACCGCGCAAGATCGCGCGCTACTTACCCAGCGCGTTGAGCTTCCTGATCTCCGCCATGTTGGCCTGACAGGAATGCAGCGCGGCCAGAGCCAGCTCGGTCGCCATCGCCACGTCCTTTTGCGTGCGCAACAGGCGCGGTGCGGGATCTTGCGGGCAGACCAGCAGCGCATCGGGAATGCTAATCCGCTCGACCTTGGTGACGACGATCGGCGGCGCAGGCTGGTGCGCGCCACAAGCGGCTAAAAGTGGCGCACAGCACGTCAGCCACAGCGCCGTCTTGCTGTTGCGGGACATCGGCAATCTCCTGCAGGCGTTGTTGCAGCTCGGCATTGTCGCGTTGCAGGCGCTCGACCCGCGCCGCCACCGCGGCATCGTTCCAGGCCTGGGCCGCGCGCAAGGCTGCGATGGCTTTCTGATTGTCGGCCGCCGCTTGAACGGCGATCGCGGCCTTATAGGTATCGAAGGCCGATTGCACGGCGGCGGTTTGCGTCTTGGCGTGTTCGAGGCGAATGGTTTGCCCGCCGGCAAAAATGCCCAGCGCAACGATAGGCCACAGCCAAAGGGGCCATTTTCCTAAAGACGCGGCGAAAATCGCTTTGGCGAAATTCCAGGCGACGGCGAGCGCCGGCATCAGATCGCGCCGGGCCGGAGATCGGGACCGGGCACGCGATCGGGACCGGGTTGGAGATCGGGACCGGGCTTGCACTTCTGCCGGTCGCGCCACCAGCGCCACGCGAATCCGGCGGCGATCGCCACCAGCAGCGCGATGCCGGCCCATTTCACATAAGGCGCGATTTGTTGCAGCAGAGTTTGCGCGTGTTCCAAAACCGGCGCCGGATCGATGCCCGGCATGGGCGCGATGGGAACGCTCTGTACGGCAATGTCGGGAAGGACTGGCGGATAGCTCGGCGTCGGCATCGGTGTAATGGCGGTGGTGGTGGCCACCGTGGTGGCGGTGCTGGCGCCGATGGCGGGGCCGAGCTTTTGCAACGCCGTCTTGGGCTTGATCACGCCATACTGTTCCATGCCGTAATCGATTTGCACTTCGTTCCACCAGATATAAGGCGAAGCGCCCTGCTCAACCGTGGCCATCGCCACCAGCACCGGCTTGAGATGCACATAGCTGTGAAAATCCAAAACCTGATCGGCGTCGAACCCGGTCATGTGCACCACGCGCGCGACGTAGCCCGCGCTGTCGTTATTATCCGATGGCGGCGCCCAGCCCGGTCTGCCCGGCGTGCCGCCGATCAGCTTGGCAATGGTGTCGTGCTGCCAGCGGTCGTAATGGGCGATGACGTTGCCGGCGGCGCAGCGCCAACCTTTGGGCGGTGCGTCGAAGTGCAAGAACGGGCCGGACGGCGTGTGCTCGATGGCGATCGCGCCTTGCCAGTTGCTGCGGCCAGCCTGGACCTCGGAAGGGCTGGGCCGCACGTTGAGCGGATTGTTGAATTGCACGCCCAAGGGCAATTGTCGCGGATATTGCGTCGTCATGGCACCTCGTCAGGGGAACAAAAGCCTGTCGGCCATAGCGCCGACCACGCCCAGCAGCAGCAGGATCACGCCGCCCGCCACCGCCCACAGCAGGCGATAGACCGCCTTGAAGCCGTCGCGCAGCTCGATGCGTTGCTCGGCGCGCTCGCGGGCGCTGTCGGCCAGCCGCTCGTCGATGCGCAGCATGCGCTGGGCACATTCTTTTTCGTGGCCGGCGATGCGTTCGGCGATCACCGCCAAGTCGCTCAGGGATGCGGGCCGATCCATCGCTAAAACACCGTGATCCGCACTTGACCGGCCGCGCCGTTGCCGCCGGCCGTGTTGCCGCCGCCGCCGCCGCCCGAGGGCCC
>JBBSNV010000252.1:0-4274 GCA_038260375.1 Reyranellales bacterium | reverse complement strand
TGCTGGTGGTCGTGGCGACCGGCGCTGCCACGCCATCGGGCTGCAGGCCGCGCCGCTCGGGCGAGGACTCTAGAAACAACGTCGCCAGCACGCCGCCGATCAACGTCAGCCCGGCCAGGATCAGGTAAGTGGTGCGCCATCCGGTGCTTTCGATCAGCCAGCCGGCCAGCGGCGGGAAAGCCAGAGTGCCGACGCCGATGCCCGATACCGCCAAGCCCGAAGCCAGGCCGCGCTTGCGCACGAACCAGCGCTGCACCGTGCCGATGGCCGGTACGTAAGCGAAACCGACGCCGACGCCAACGCCGACGCCGTAGGCTATGTAGATATGCCACAACGCGGTAGCCTGGCTGCCCAGCGCCAGTCCGGCCGCGGTAATCAGCATGCCTAGCGCTACCATGCGCTTGGGCCCCCAGCGGTCGGCCAAGGGCCCACTGACCGCGCCCAGGCCGAAATACAGGAAGCTGGCGATGGAAAAGATCAGCGAAATCTCGCCGCGATTGGCGCCCAGATCGCGCTGCAGGGAATCGAAGAACGCCGAAAACGCATAGGCCGCGCCGAAGCCGATCGCCATCACGCCAAACGCGGCGCCAACCACGATCCAGCCGTAGAACAGACCCGCCGGTGCATCGCTGCCCGGGTTCCTGGTGCCGTTTGGCATGATTTCCCCGCGTAGTCCCCTGGGCGGCGATGGTGCCGCGCCGAGCCTGTCATTGGCAATATCTTGGAAAGTCTTGGCAATTCGCGTTGACCGGCCTGCCGCAGCCTCACACAATCGCGCCGCAACAGGGGTTTCGGAGCCAGATGAGCGTAGCGCAAAAGATCGCGGGGGACGGCCACCGGGCTGCCCAAATGGCGGCCTCGTGCACGCTGATGCGCCAGGGCAACCGTGCGGTGCTGAAGCTCGGCGGGCGCTGGACCGTATTCACCGTCGCCGCGGTGGAACGGCAGTTGCCGCACGGCAAGGACAAGATCGAGTCGCTCGACGTGTCGGAGATTAGCGAACTCGACACCACCGGCGCCGGCGAAATCCTCTATTTGTCGCGCCAGTTCGCCCCTAAAGGCGATTCGCTGCCGATCGAAGGCGCACAGGAAAGCCACGCCAGGCTGCTCGAGCTGGTGGCCAAGCAAAAGATCAGGCCCGAGCGCAAGCGCCGGTCGCCCTGGCTGTTAGCCCAGCTCACCTTGATCGGCGAAAAGTCGGTCGAATACGTCCAGCAGCTGGGCAATTTGATGGTCTTTTTGGGCCAAACCTTGGCTGTCGGTTATGGCGTGCTGCGCTCGCCGCGCCACATGCGCTTCACCTCGGTCGTTCACCTGATGGAAGAGGTGTGGGTGCGCGCGCTGCCGATCGTCGGCACCTTGGTGTTCCTGATCGGCGTGGTGCTGGCCTATCAGGGCGTCGAGCAGCTCAAGCGCTTCGGCGCGCAAGCCTTCACAGTGGATATGGTGGGCTTGTCGGTGCTGCGCGAGATCGGCGTGTTGCTGACCGCGATCATCGTCGCCGGCCGCTCGGGCAGCGCCTTCACTGCCCAGATCGGCACCATGAAGGTCAATCTCGAAGTCGATGCCATGACCACGATGGGCTTGAACCCGATCGAGGTGCTGGTGTTACCGCGCATCATCGCGCTGGTGCTGACCATGCCGCTGTTGGTGTTCTTCGCCGATCTGATGGGACTGTTGGGCGGCGGGTTGGCCTGCTGGTTGTTCCTCGATTTCACCCTGTCGCAATATCTCGACCGGGTGCAGGACGTGGTCGGCGTGGCTCACTTCTGGGTCAGCATGATCAAAGCGCCGGTGTTCGCCTTCGTCGTCGCCATCGTCGGCTGCTACGAGGGCCTGCAAGTCACCGGCAGCGCCGAGAGCGTGGGCAAGCTCACCACCAAGTCGGTGGTCGAATCGATTTTCCTGGTGATTATCCTCGACGCGGCGTTCTCCATCATGTTCGTGTCGATCGGCCTATGAAACCGGCGCTGCATATGCCGCATCTGCCGAAGTTGCGCCGCACGCGCGACGACGAGACGGCCGACGGCCAACCGCTCAGCCTGGTGTTGGGCACGCCGCCGACCGACCGGCCGGTGGTGATCCATATCGAGAACCTGAAGAGCACGTTCGGCCCGCAAGTGGTGCATCACCATCTGGCGCTCGACGTCTATAAGGGCGAGGTGATGGGCCTGGTGGGTGGCTCGGGCACCGGCAAGTCGGTGCTGTTGCGCACCATCATCGGCCTCAATCGCCACAAGAAGGGCGTGATCGAAGTATTCGGCCAGAACACCGCCAAGATGACCGGCGCGCAACGCAAGCAGCTGCAGTCGCGTTGGGGCGTGCTGTTCCAGGATGGTGCGTTGTTTTCCTCGCTGACCGTGGCCGAGAACATCCAGGTGCCGCTGCGCGAATACACCCGACTGTCGCAGCGCGCGCTCGACCAGATCGCCGCCACCAAGATATCCCTGGTCGGCCTGCCGCAGGATGCCGCGCATAAATATCCGTCGGAGCTGTCGGGCGGCATGAAGAAGCGCGCCGGCCTGGCACGGGCCTTGGCGCTCGATCCGCCGCTGCTGTTTCTCGACGAGCCGACCGCCGGGCTCGATCCGATCGGTGCTTCGGCCTTCGACAGACTGGTTAAGGATTTGCAGCGCGATCTGGGCCTGACTGTGCTGATGGTGACGCACGATCTCGACAGCCTTAACGCGATCTGCGACCGCATCGCGGTGCTGCTCGACAAACGCGTCGTTGTCGGTACCATGCAAGACCTTTTGACTTTCGATCATCCCTGGGTCAGGGACTATTTCCACGGACCACGCGGGCGCGCCGCGCGGGTCGGCGAAGCGCCACAGGACTCGTAGCGGAGCATTCATGGAGAACCGCGCCCATTTTGCCTTCATCGGAGCGGCGGTGCTCGCTTTCGTCGCGGCGCTGGCGTTTTTCGTCGTCTGGAAGATGAATTCCGGCAGCCAGGAGCAGCTCGCCTATGACCGCATCTATTTCGACGGCGATGTGCAAGGCCTGACGCCGGACTCGCCGGTCTACTATCGCGGCATCCGGCTGGGCCGCGTTACCACGGTGGCGATCGGCACCCGCGACGTGGTGCGCGCCGATGGCACCAAGCGAGCGCTGGAAAAAGTCGTGGTTACCATCGCCATCAAATACGAGCAGCCGATCCGCGAGAATTCCTACGCGCTGTTCGAGCGGCCGCTGGTGGCGGGCGAGTCCTTCATCCAGATCGTCGCCGGCCCGGACGGCGATCCGATCAAGCCGCGCAAGGCGGCAGGGCAGGAGCCCTATCCCGAGATCGCGCCCGGCACCACCTTCCTGCAGGCTACCGTAACCAGCGCCCAGGAAGTGCTGGCCAAGCTCGGCAACACGATTGATCGCATCAACACCATCCTGTCGGACGACAACATCAAGTCGATCAACCAGACTTTGTCCGGCCTGGCGGCGTTGGGCTCGACCTTGGAGAATTCCAACGCCGATATCCGCCAGGCGGTGGCCGAATTGCCCAAGACCCTGGCGCAAGTGCGCACCACGATGGAGACGTTGAACCGCATCGGCCAGACGCTCGACCTGACCTTGGCCGATATCGGTCCGCAGGACGAAGCCACCAAGGCGCGCTTGTCCAAGATGTCGCCCAGCGAGTTGAAGCAAACTTTGGTGTCGATGCGCGCGGCGGTGGAAAACATCAACAAGGTGGCCGACAACGTCAGCAAGCTGGTGTCCGACAACCGCGCACCGATCCGGCAATTCTCCGAGGAAGGCCTGTCGCAATTCTCGCAGATGATCCGCGAGTTGCGCGCGCTCACCGCCAACCTCAACGTGATTTCCACGCGCATCGAGCGCGACCCGACCGGTTTCGTGTTCGGCGGCAAGCAGGGATACAACCCCAATGACAAGCGATAAGATTTTGCCGCGCGGCCTGCGCGTTGCCCTGATTGCGGCTGCGTTGGCGCTGACCGGTTGCGGCATCTTGCCCGACGTCAAGACGCCGACCGATCTCTACACCCTGTCGCCCAAGAATACGTTCGACGCCGGCCTGCCCAAAGTCTATTGGCAGTTAATCGTCGAAACTCCGGTTGCCGCGGCCGGGCTCAACACCGGGCGCATCAACGTAGCGTCCTCGCCGCTCTCGACCGACTATTACGCCACATCGGCGTGGACCGATCGCGCACCCTTGATGGTGCAAACCTTGTTGATCGAGTCTTTCGAGAACACCAAGCGTATCGTCGCCATCGGTCGCGACGCCATCGGCTTGCGCAGCAATTATGTGGTGCAGACCGAGC
>JBBSNV010000251.1:0-4276 GCA_038260375.1 Reyranellales bacterium | reverse complement strand
GCCCGGCACCAACGGCACGATCGACCCGGCCACGTTGAAGCCCCGTCCACGCGACGCCAGCCAACTCATGGCGCCGTCGCAAGCGGCCAGGCCGAAGGCCGAGCCGCCGCTCAAACCGATCGCGGTGATTTCCTGCACCGAGGCGGCGGGATCGAGCAAATCGGTTTCGCGCGTGCCAGGCCCACCACCGCGAATATCGCAGGCCGCCACGCATGGATTGTCTGGCAGCACCATAGTCACGCCGGACAGCGCGCGGCCGTCCTCGGCATTGCCGATGGCGATGCCATCGACATCGGTGATCAGATTGCGCTTACCCGGACGGATCACGACAGAACCGAAAACTGTTTCAGAGGGCGATCACGCCTTTAAGCGCCAAGGAGGCTGCCGCCATCACCTTGGCCGAACGGATCATGTCGTCGACCACGATATATTCGTCGGGCTGATGTGCCAGATCGAGAATGCCCGGGCCATAGGCTACGCAGCTTTGCAGATGGCCGATGCGCTGGATGTGTTTTTGATCGTAGGTGCCGGGCGACACGACATGCCTGGCCGGCTTGCCGAACACTTCCTGCACCGCGCCGTCCAGCGCTTTGACCACCGGATCGTTGGCGTTGGTCATGTTGGGCGCGAATTCCAGCAGATCGCGCAGGCGATATTTGAAATCGGGCCGCTCGCGCTTGACGTCTTCCAGCAAGGCAACGATCTCGTCCTTGACCGCCTTGGGATCTTCTTCGATCAAATAGCGGCGATCGAGAATCAAGCGGCACGAATCGGCCACCACCGGCGAAGGGGCACCCTCGTATTCCTTGTCGGGCTCGATCTGCCCGCCATGAATCGAATTGAAATTCAACGTCGAGCGGCGCGAACCTTCGGGAATCACGGGCATCGCCGTCTTGCGGGTATCGAGTAAGGGATAAAGCTGTTGTTCGACCTTGTGAATGAACGCCCCCATGCCGCGGATGGCGTTGACGCCGAGATACGGCATGGAGCCATGCGCAACGCGGCCCAGGGTCTCGATCTCTGCCCACCACACGCCGCGATGGCCCAAACACACACAATCCTGGTTGAGCGGCTCGGGGATGATGACGTGATCGACTTTGCTCTTGGCGAAGTAGCCTTGCTTGGCCAGCCAGCCCACGCCGGCCCAGCCGCCAGATTCTTCGTCAGCGGTGCCAGAGATTTCGAAGGCGCCGGGGAAGGCGATGCCCTGCGCCAGGATCGCTTCGACCGCGATCATGCTAGCGGCCAGGCCGCCTTTCATGTCCGAGGTGCCGCGGCCGTAGATCTTGCCGTCTTCCAGCTCGGCGCCCCACGGGTCGTGGGTCCAGCCATTGCCGGCTTCGACCACATCAATATGGGAATTGAAATGCACGCAAGGGCCAGCGCCGTTGCCTTCGATCCGGGCCACCACATTGGTGCGGGGATATTTGTCGCTATCGACTTTCTCGGTGGTGGCGCGCGGGTATTCAATGCCGAAGCCCTTGCCGCGCAGCCGCTCGCCGATCAGCCGGGCGCACTCGTCGTAGAATTGGCCGGGCGGATTGACGGTCGGGATGCGCACCAGCGCCTGGGTCAGCGCCACCATTTCATCGCGTAAGCCATCGATGCGCGCGAACAGCCCATCCAGCGCTTGGCCGGGTTTTCCGGTAATTGTGTCCATGGCCCAAGGGTAATCCTGGGCTGGCGAGCGGGTCAATCCGTCCGCTTGTCGTGCCTCCGCCGCTGGTTGCCGTGCAACGGCCACAGCTCCTTCATCTCCAGGAAGGTGTAGGTGGCCGACCAGCCGATCAGCAGCAGCCCGATGATCGATTCCACCCCAGCCATCAGCCGCGCCACACCATGGGGCACGACGTCGCCCAGCCCCAACGAAGTGAAAGTAACCACCGAGAAATACATATAGCCCTCGATCTGGCCCTGCGGCGCGTCCATGGCGGCAAATTGGTGGGTGATGTCGGGATAGACTGCCGAGAAGGCAGCCAGGCTGGGAAACATCGATGCCAGCCAATAGGCGATGGCGAACAGCCAGACTTCGACCGTATGGGCCAGGAATGTGCCGCCGACCACCACCACGATGCGGGCGCGGGGCCGCAGCAGGGTCAGGCGCGGCACCAGCAGCGAGATCAGCCGTAAGGCTTCGTAATGCACCAGCAGGCACAAGATTACCAAAAGCGCAGCCACTGCCATGCCGACCAACAACGTCATGTAACCTCCCACATCCAGCCCCTGCTCGCTTGGTCACGCGCGCCGGCGCATGGTATTGCATGACCATGGAATTCAGAGCGATTTTTGTGCTGCTGGCATTATGGGTCCTGCTGCCGCTGGGCGCTGCGGCACAACCCGCGTCCAGCCCGCCCAATGCGCCCCAGGCCGCGCGTGGCCAAAAACAGATGGTGGCGACCGCCAATCCCATCGCCACGCAGATCGGGCTGGAAATCCTGCGCAGCGGCGGCAACGCGGTCGATGCCGCCATCGCCGTGCAACTGGCGCTCAACGTGGTCGAACCGCAAGCCTCGGGCATCGGTGGCGGCGGGCTGCTGATGTATTTCAACGCAGCCGACCAGTCGCTGCACTATTTCGACGGCCGCGAGACCGCGCCGTCGGGCGCCACCCCAACCATGTTCGTCGGCGAGGACGGCAAGCCACTGCCGTTTGCGCAGGCCGTGGCCAGCGGCCGCTCGGTCGGCGTGCCGGGCACCATTCGTTTGATCGAAACCATCCATAAGCGCTACGGCAAATTGAAATGGGAGGAGCTGTTCCAGCCCGCCATTCGCCTGGCGCGCGAAGGCGTGAAAGTCTCGCCGCGTCTGGCCGATGCGTTGCGCGACGAAAAGGCGCTGCTCGATTCGCCCGGCGCGCGCGCTTTGTTCTACAAACCCGACGGCACGCCCAAGACCGGCGAAGACACGATCAAGAACCTGGCGCTGGCCGAAACCTTGACCGCCATCGCGATCAACGGCCCCGATGCCTTCTATAGCGGCGAGATCGCGCGCGACATCGTCAGGACGGTGCGCGCCGGCACCAAGCCCGGCACGTTGAGCGAAGAGGATCTGGCGAAATACAAGGTGCTGGAATTGACCCCAGTCTGTGGCCTATATCGCGCCTGGAAAGTGTGCGGCCCACCGCCCGTGTCGTCTGGCGGCATCGCCATCCTGCAGGCCCTGGCCATGCTGCAGCGCTTTGACCTGCCCAAGATGGAGCCGATGTCGCCACAAGCGGTGCATCTGATCGCTGAAGCCAGCAAGCTGGCTTTCGCCGATCGCGACCGTTACGTGGGCGACCCGGCGTTTTTCGACGTGCCGGTCGGCAAGCTGCTCGACCCGGGCTATCTGCTGCGCCGCGCCATGGGCATCGATCCCCAACACGCCAGCGCCGGACCCGCCACCCCCGGTCAGTTGGGCGCGCTGGTGCCGCCCTTGGGTGCTCCGTCGGAAATTCCCGCCACCAGCCATGTCGTGATCGTCGATAGCGGCGGCAACGTGCTGTCGTTCACCACCACCATCGAAGCGCCGTTCGGCTCGCGGCTGATGACGCATGGATTTTTGTTGAACAACGAGCTCACCGATTTCTCCTTCCTGGCCGAGCGCGACGGCCACAAGATCGTCAACCGGGTCGAGCCCGGCAAACGGCCGCGCTCTTCGATGTCGCCCACCATCGTGTTCGATCCCCAAGGCACGCCAGTGCTGGCAGTGGGCTCGGCCGGCGGTTCGACTATCATCGGCACCACACTCAAGGTGATCGTGGGCGTGCTCGATTGGTCGCTCGACGCGCAATCGGCCATCGACCTGCCCAACATCCTCAACCGCAACGGCCCGACCGAATTGGAAAAGAGCCGCAAACTGGAAAAACTCGGCGACGCTTTGACCACGATGGGCCATACGGTGCGCTACATCGATATTCCCAGCGGCCTGACCGCGATCCGCCGCACCGGTGCGGGCTTGGATGGCGGCGCCGATGCGCGGCGCGACGGCATCGCGGCGGGTGATTGATCATGGTGATTGATCACGGCCGATTGAGAATGAGCAACTGATCATGGCGAAATACCCTTTAGTCGGCCTGCGCCGAGGCGAAGAACGTCGCCTGCGCGCGGGCCATCCCTGGGCCTTCTCCAACGAAATCGACATGAACCCAGCCACCAAAGAGTTGGAACCGGGTAGCGTCGTGGCGTTGACCACGGCGGGCGGCGATCGGCTGGGTCTGGCGACGTTCAACCCGCATTCCCTGATCGGCGCGCGCCTATTGGCCTCCGACATCGAAACTCCGATCGATGCCGCGTTCT